>JAGMBM010000148.1 GCA_023129675.1 Hadesarchaea archaeon
CCGAGCTGATGGAGCACCTTTACTCTATGGAAGGATACCCCAAAGATATCGCCATGCGCCTCCGATATCGCCAGCTCTTCAAGCCAGCATACGTTGAGGAGCGCCGCGACCTAACGCGCGCTGAGCAGCGAGGGTACTTCCGGCGCTACAGCCGATGGCGCAGCACCCGCAAGCTTCAGGATGAAATCGCGGATGATGCGGGCGTGCCCCACGGCCAGGTCATCCTCGATGTCCCGATCGTCGATATAATAATTTCAGAGCCCCGCTTGACGAAGGTCGAAATTCCCGTGCTCGCGGAGGGGAAGCTCGAAAAGCTCTCCAAGCTCTCGCCCATAGCTTCTGCAATCGAGAAGCGGCAGGCCCCCCGCTACCTGCTGAGAGTCGTCACCGAACCCAGGCACGTAGCCCGGGTGAGGCGGGCGGCTAAAAAAGTTTTGAGTTGAAATGGATTTACACAATAAGAAGAACGCTAAAAAGGAAAAGAGTTAGAATGGGTGTATCACTAGAATCACGCCGATGATCACCACCACGACTACTACCGCCCCAATCACGGGTATTAATGGGAACTCGGACGGTGCCTCGGATGGTGTCTTCACCTCCAATATTTGCGTGATAATATTCCCCTCGGCATCCCACGGGGGCCTCACCCCCGCGAGTTCGGTCATGGTGGGAGCGATGTCTATGATGCGGTGCGCGACATAGGTTTCATCGTAAGACGCGAAGGCCGGGATGTGAACCACGTCCGCCATCTCGTACCCTTGCTTTACCCCGGGACCGTGCCAGACGGAGAAGATGCGCATGTCCGTCGCATAACCGCGGCTGTGCGAGTGACCCGTCATCCCGTGGTCAGTGGTGATCACGATCAGCGTGTCCTCGTAGATGCCCAACTCCTTCAAATTCTCCACCAGCCTCCCGATGTGGTAATCCGCGTCCTCGATGGCTTCACGGTACTCAGGGCTGCCATGTCCATACTCGTGCCCCATGTGATCGGGCATAGGATTGTAAGCGGTTACGAAGTAGAAGTCGTTCTCCCGGAGCAAGTCAATCGCCCGGGTCATGAAGTGTTCGGCTGCTTGGGGATGGTAATAGTAGCTCGTGCAGTAGGTGGCTGAATACCCGCCCAGGATTGGGTCCTCACCCACGATCGCGCAGGGTAGGCCAGCCTCCTCGAACACCTCCACAAAAGTCTCAGCATATATCTCGCCGTCCCAGTTGGTGACTCCGTGGACCCCCGGCGT
>JAGMBM010000149.1 GCA_023129675.1 Hadesarchaea archaeon
ACCACAATTAGAATGACGTGTTCATAAGGCGTATTTTCCGGCGTTAACGATGCACCCGGCAATACAGAAAGGAGCACGGCACACAATAAAAGCGGAAATAATACAACTATTGAACTTACTCCTTTCTCTTTCACTAACCTACCCCCACTTGACTTGCCCTTGAAAATATCAATGACAGGTATTACCTAAATTTTCGAAAACGTGGACCGCTGAGAGTTTTCAGATCAAGGCTTCCCGCCCCCGGTCGGTCAGCGCTATTCGGTTGTCCAAATAACCGAGGACTTGTAGCCTCCTGACCTGTCCCCGCGCCACCGTCACGGGCACCCCCGCTTTGCTGGCGGCCCGATCTATGGGAGCCCCCGAGTTCAGGCTTAGGAGAATGTTCCTGCCGACTTCACCCACGAGCAACTCGTCGGCGAGCCTCCACTTGACTGCGGAATCCATCCATAGCCGCGCGGCGAGGATGCGCTTGAGGAGCTCCGGCCCCGGGTCCATACCGTACTTCTGAGTGAGCACTCGCTTGCAGGTACTCGACCCAGCTATCGCGCACCTGAGGGCCTCGAGATCCCTCACCAGTTCGAATAGATCTCCAAAACGCTTTACTCGCGTTTCCGCCCCTACACCCATACTGCTGCGGAGCGCCTCGTTTGCATTCTGCAATCTCTGCATTTCTTTGTGTAGGGAATCGACTTGCCTCGAGAGTACGCGCCTTCGGGCGATGCCGCCGCTAGAAAATAGGATTATTCCTAGGAGCAGGAGTATGATGACCACGAGCAACGCTTCAACCCACACCTCACCACCGCCCCCATTTACTCGTTCAGGGATTTAAAAACCGCTGGAGTCGGCATCCTTAAAAAGACGCATGGGTAATTATCAGACGATTGAAATGAAAATAGCAATCCAAGGCCTCGGCGAGATCCCGACAACGGTCGAGCTCGTTATCGAACGCGAAACGCCCGATGTTTCATACGTAATTTGTTCGGACTACCAGCTGAAGTACATTGCCAAGAGAGCGGGCTACGGCAAACCAAACGAGCAGGTGATAAAGGCGGCGGT
>JAGMBM010000015.1 GCA_023129675.1 Hadesarchaea archaeon
TCCCAATCACCCATCATCGCCGGGGCGCTGGTTCGTTCGTCGGGATTCCAAGTGGTCCCCGGAAACCATGCCTCGATCCACTCGAAGCTCCACCGCTCAGGCAAAAGAATTGCCACGAATCGATTGTCGAGGTTTTCAAAGGAGTAGACACGGTACTCGTCGATCGTGTCGTGCTGCTTTATCCGGTCGACGAGCTCGAGGGAGAGGGTGGAGTCGACGGCAGTTATGCTCCACCTGGTTGGCACCAGCTTTCTCCGCTTTTGGAACCCGAACATGCCCAAGCTGAAGGCCCGCTGAATCCGTGTGACCAAGACATCATCGTTATAGAGCTCAACGACCGCATCGGCCGCCTTCAGGTCGCGGTCGTAGAATGCGCCCTCTATCCTTCGGTCGACGCTTACGTCCGATGTCCTGAACGAGCGTAATGGTGCGGAGGGGCCGAATGGTTGGGTTTCCCCGCTCAGGGTTATCACCTTATTTGGAACTCTCGTGAGCACGGCTTCGGCGTCAACGGGTCGCTTTCCCATTGCCAGCTCCTGCAGCACATCGAGCAGCCTTCCGCCGCCCCGGGCATCGTAAACGCTCGCCCGTGCCTTCCCTCGGATCAGGGCAAAGCGATAATCGATTATCTCTTGGATTCCTTTACCGAGCCAGAATTCAGGGGTATCGAGAATCTCAGTGTCGCCCCGGTAGGGAGGCACCATGGGACCGATGTAAACTTTGGGATAGCCTATGCGCCCGACGAACACCCCGGGAGGCGTTGAGCCTTGGATAAGGGGAGAGGTGATTTGCAGGCTCGATTTGGCGAGCGATTGCGCTTTGGCCACGATTGGGCATCTCAGCTTACCACAAAGCATTCGTCCGCCCTTGCACAGCAGGCAAAGGGAGCTCGAGGGGGCTCGGGCAACTTTGATTTCCCTGAATGCCGCGAGCTCGCCAACTTGTTCGGGTGCGATGATGTCGCGAAGCCATTTGACATTGGCTGGCAGCACGCAATACCCATTATACTTGACACGTTAACCAATAAATGGTGAAAGTTGTTTGAACCTTTACGATTTCGAAAGGGCGCAAGTTAAACGATTTTTAAGGCAACATCGAGCGAAGCGAGCGGGGATTCAACTCCCCGCGGGATTGAGGCGGCATCTGCAAGAAATTGTGGAACCTTTCGCGGAGGTGGACGTTGAAACACTCGTGTTGGCGGACAGTTGTTATGGTGCTTGTGATCCAGCCGATGCGAGGGCTAAACAGCTTGGGTGTGACGTGCTGGTTCACTACGGACATTCGGACATGGGGGTGTCCACCTGTTTGCCGACCCTCTACATCGAAGCGCGCATGCCGGCCGACCCGCTCAGGGTGATTGAGCGAGTGCTGCCCGAGTTGAAGTTCAAGCGCGTGGGACTACTCACAAACGTTCAGCACATTGCCCACCTGCAGGGGGTCGCGAAGCTCCTCCGCTCGCGCGGGATCAAACCGTTTATCGGCAGGCCGGGACCGAGGGCGAAGTACCCCGGACAACTTCTGGGTTGTGATTTCGGCTGTGCCCGCTCGATCGCCACCCGCGTCGACGGTTTTCTTTACATCGGTACAGGTGAGTTTCACCCGCTGGGTGCAGCGCTCGCGACCGGCAAGCGGGTTTTAGCTGTAAACCCGATTTCGGAGGGCTTCAAGGCTCTCGCCCCGGATGTCGACGCTTTCTTGCGGAGGAGAAAGGCGATGATCGCTCGAGCTGCAGCCGGCAAGCGGTTCGGCATCATTGTGAGCACCAAGCCCGGGCAAGCCCGCTTCAAGCTCGCGGCGAGGCTGGTTAGGTATCTCAGGCGGGCCAGTAAGGTCGCGCATTTACTTGCGGTCGATGAGGTGAGGCCAGAGGAGCTGGGTGATTTTGGGCTCGATGGGTTCATCTGCGTCGCCTGCCCGCGCATACCCATCGATGACGCGGAGCGATTTGAGCGACCAATCCTGACCCCCTTCGAGGTGCGGGTCATGCTGGGGGAAGCGAAATTTGAGCCCTACCAAATGGATGAGGCAGGTAAGGGAGATTTCTAACCCCTCGATGTCGCTAATGCTAAAAGATAAGTTTAAACTCGGCATTGGGCTAATTAAGGTGGGACCAACATGGCGGAAATAAAAACAGGCGATTTTGTCATTCCCGGGGACTTCCTCGCAACTGCGGAGGAGTTCGTCCCGGGGGATGGGGCACACGAGGAGGATGGCAAGATATATTCCTCCTGTACCGGCGTGGTGCTCGTCGATGTTCAAACCAAACACATCTCGGTCTTTTCCCGCGCTCTAGGCCCACCGGCGCTAAAGCGTGGCGATGTGGTGGTTGGGCGGGTGGAGGAGGTAAGGGACCAGAGCGCGAGCGTTTACATAGGAGTCCTGCGCGGGCGCGAAGATCGGGAGCTTCCCCTTCCGAACATGGGCTCGATTCACGTTTCTCAGGTTCATACCAGTTATGTCGAGGATATGCGCCGTCAGTTTAAACCAGGCGATATCGTCCGTGCGCGGGTCATGAACGCGCGCAGGGCGCCCGTTCAGCTCTTGACGGCTGGCGATGACCTAGGGGTGATTGTGGCGGCCTGCTCGCGCTGTCATACGCTGCTCGAGCGAGAGGATTCCAAACTTCGCTGCTCGGAATGTGGCAATGTAGAGTTCAGGAAGCTCGCGGACGATTACCGCCAGGGAGCCCTCTAATGCAAAAACGAAAGCGAACCATCAACGCGCGCGTGAAGGACTCTTCCCAGCTTATCGCGCTGATGGAGGAGCTCGGGAAGCTGGAAGTGGACTTGGCAGCGGAGTCGCGTCCCAGGGCAATTAAGATAGAGATATTCGGCTCGAAGGAGGAGGCCCGCGAGTTGGAGCGCAAGATAAGGGAGCTCCTCAAAACCCCGCAACCCTCATAAGTCGATGAAACAAGTTAGGTAAGGTGTGGTCGTGGAGCTTGAGCTCGTTGAAAAGGGTGAAGGAAGCTTACTGATAAAGGTGAGGGGGGAAGACCACACCATATGCAACCTCCTGCGCAAGTCCCTGTACGATGACAAACACGTCATCGCGGCATCTTATGTTATCGAGCATCCCCTTACGGAACCCCCCAAGTTTTACGTGAAGATAAAAAAAGGAAAGACGCCCGAGCGTGCTCTCACGGATGCAGCTGGGCGGGTAGCGGAGCAGTTGAGAGAGCTACAGAAGCAGTTGCAGCGAGGGCTCAAGAAATAACCGCGGGCGCTCCTTATGGGTGCATGGGTTGCAAAGGGTCAAATTTTGGAAGATAAAGCCAGAGATAAGGATTCTCGGCATAGATGATGGACCATTCGAGCCGCGTGCGGGAGGGGAAGTCCCGCTCGTAGGAGTCGTTTTCAGGGGGGGCCGATGGCTCGATGGGGTTTTGAGCACCACCATTGAACAGGATGGAACCAACGCGACCGAACGCGTGGTCGAGATGGTTAATCGAAGCCGCCACCGAGGGCAGCTCAGGATAGTGATGGCGGACGGCGTAACCTTCGCGGGGTTCAATGTGCTCGACATCAGGGCGGTTTTCAAACAGACCGGTCTGCCTGTGATTGTCGTCTCTAGGGAGCGGCCGAACATGGCGGATATCCAGAAGGCGATCAAGCATCTTCCCCAATGGCGTGAGCGGTGGAAGGTAGTTAAGGGCTCGGGCAAAATTTATTCAGTGAGGACCAAACATCGAGCGGCGCCCATTTACGTGCAGTTTGTCGGCATAAGACGCGCCGATGCTGAGCAGGTGGTAAAACTGACTTCGACACGTAGTCTGATTCCGGAGCCGTTGAGGGTCGCGCACCTGATTGCCACAGCCGTGGTGCGTGGTGAGAGTTACGGGAGGGCCTAGCTTGGCAAGGAAAAAATCACGGAAGAAGCTACGTGTGGTTAGGGAATTTGCAGTAAAGATATTTGGCAACAATATCGTTCGAGAGGTACTGGGATTCATCCTGATTTTAGGAATCCTCTATTTCACCGTGAGCAGCGTCCTAGTCTTGGCTCTGCGGACTGATACGTACTGGAGGGCGGTCATATCCAACAGCATGAAGCACGAAGATGAGAGCTGGAGGGAGTATTTTGAGGCACGTGGTTACGATCACTCACAATTTCCACTTCAGGGCGGGTTCGAGCGCGGGGACATGCTTGTTACCCAGGGCGTGGATTCCGTCACGGAGATAGCGGTTGGCGAGGTCATTGTGGTCGACACGGGGCAACGGCACCCACTCGTCCACCGGGTCGTAGATATAAGGAACGAGAACGGGGAGGCCCGGTTAACAACGAAGGGGGACAGCAACAAGGGGCTTTTGTCGGCGGAGAAGTCGATAAAACCCGAACAAATTAGGGGCAAGGTAATTTTCGTGCTCCCAAAGCTCGGCCATCTATCGCTCTGGTACCAAGGGGAGTAAGTGCTTGAGGCAGCACCCGATGCTCGCGGTCGATATCATCATCCGAGTCCCCGGGGGTTTGGTGTTAATCAAGCGAAGGAATAAGCCGTTCAAGGGGAGGTGGGCTTTACCAGGCGGCTTCGTGCGCTATGGTGAAAGGGTTGAAGATGCAGCGGCGCGTGAGGCGGAGGAGGAGACAGGTTTAAAAGTCAAGCTGGGGAAGCTCGTGGGTGTGTACTCGGATCCAAAGCGCGACCCGCGGGGACATGTCGTCAGCGCATGCTACTTAGCGAGACGGGCGGGCGGCAGGTTAAGATCAAGCAGCGACGCTCAAGAGGCGAGGATTTTCAAGCACATCCCTTGGCGCAAGCTTGCATTTGATCATGCACGAATTTTAAAGGACGCGGGGTTTAGGTGAGAGCATGCAATTCTGTCCAAAGTGCGGAGGCCTAATGCTGCCCAAGCAAATTGAGGACGGCCCAGTTTTGGTTTGCAACGCATGCGGTTATGCCACAAAAGAGGCAAAATTGGAGGAGTACAAAGTCGTCAAACCAGCCAAGCACGAGGAGATGGTGGCGGTGATAGAGGAGGCGAAGCCGCCGCTGCCGACAACTAAAGCCAAATGTCTCAAATGCGGGCACGGAACGGCCTACTGGTGGCTTAGGCAGACACGTGGAGCAGATGAACCAACGACACGGTTCTATCGCTGCACAAAGTGCGGTCACACCTGGAGGGAATATAGCTAAAACATGGAATGATTAAACGTAATGGGAATATAAATAATGGAGACCAAATATGGAAGAACTTCGTCCACGCGTAAAGCCGGCGAGGAACAGGAAAATCTCTGAGATAAAAATAGGCGATGAGCGCGTGAGGGTAATCGGATTAGTCGTTGATAAGAAAGAGGCAGAGTTCGTGCTCGACGATGGTTCCGGTCGCATCACCGTGGTTTTCGATGATCCAGCAGTGGTTGAGGGCGTGGGTATAGGCTCGAGAGTTCGCGTGTTCGGGACGCCGCTGAACGTCGCCGGTGCCCATGAACTACGGGCCGAGATAGTCCAGAAAGTCGATGGCCTGGACCTAGGATTGTACGAGGAGGTCAGGCGCGAGGTCAAAAAATTGGAAAGGGAGCTTGAGGAGGTAAAGTGAAATGGTGAGTGCCAGGATGGCGGATTCGAAGACTTGGAAGACATGCGTGGGCGCGATGGTGAACCTCATCGACGAGGCCGCGTTCAAGTTCACCCCCGAGGGCATCAAGATGAAGGCGATGGATCCCTCGCACGTTGCGCTGTTGGATTTCGAGTTGCCGGCTTCGGCGTTCGAGGAGTACAAGATTAAGCAACCAACGACTTTAGGCATAGGTCTCATCGAGATGAACAAAATTCTTGCACGTGCAAAGGTCGAAGATGAACTGGCCCTCGAGCTCGACGAGGAGAAAAATCGTTTGGCCCTCACATTCAAGGGTGTATCGACGAGGCGCCTCAGCTTGCCACTCATAGATGTAAGCGAGGCAGAGTTGCCTGAGCCAAAGCTTCAGTTCACCGCGACCGCCGATGTGGTGGCGGGGGTGATTCAAGACGGATTGAAGGATGCCGAGATCGTGGGTGATAATGTAAAATTCGAATTGAGTGAGGATGGATTTTTCCTTTCCGCTGAGAGCGATAAGGGCACCTCTGAGCTCAAACTGCGCAAGGGCGATCAGGCACTGCCGAAGCTCAGCGTCAAGCAACCGGCGCACGCGATGTTCAATATAAAATATCTCAGCGATATGGCAAAGGCAGCGGGGTCATCGGACGTCATCACCATCAACTTGGGCACGGATCTGCCGATTCAACTGGACTTGCAGGTCGCCGAGGGCAAGGGCAGACTGCGGTTCTTGTTGGCTCCAAGGATAGAGGCGGAGTAACTTCACCAGCCCCAACGATTAAATGCGATGGCGTCAAATTACTCCAGAATGAACCATTAGTGAGGCTGGGCTTTGATCGCTCCTGAGTATGTGGCAACGCTAGATCCATTTGTAGCAGAGGCAAAGAAGCTGGTGGAGACATCACCCCCGCTGGATTCGATGCCGCAGGAAATAGTCGACCGAGCCATCGCACGCGCGAAATGGTCGAGCAAGGACATGGTGGTCGAGCCAGATGCTGAGGCAATTCGGGCTGACGTGCTCTCCTTCTACCTCATGTGTCAGGGTGTGGCAGCAGTGTCGTACCCCTACTCACGTGAGGCTCGCCTGATAAGTGACGCGACAAAGGAAACGATCAAGTATCGCATGTACGACCTTTTCAAACGCGGTCATGAGGATTCATGTTTGGATGTGATCAAGCGTTCGCTCAAGCTCGTTCAACTGGAGGGCAGCGATGGTGTTAAGCTTGGTGGTATAGAGATTCCGCGGGAGGACATCTACAAGATACGCGACCGACGCCTAGCGCAGGATGGCATAGAAACTATAGACGATCGCTTACTCCCACAGTATTTGCCTAGGTATGGGGTGCGCTGGACGGACCTTGCGCCCCTGCTCAGGCATCGACGTGCTGAGCTAACTAAGCTCTACCTGGTGAACGGGAGGGCGGTGATCACCCCCCGTGATCTATGGGACCTTTTTTCGGATTTTATAGCCGTGCGAACCGACGAATACGTGGCATCGGTATACGAACGCTTTTCTGACATTGGGGCACCGTCCAATCGACTTGCCGAAGTTGGTGAGCACATATCGTCACTTTTGCCTTCGGAGCTCGAACTTCGCGAGAGATTCACGCGCATGCCAAGAGGAAAGCTTCGCCCAGAGTTCTTCCCCCCATGCGTGAAGATAGCTATGGGTGGGGTAGGCTCCGGCGTGAGGAACTACGCGATCACCGTTCTGCTGACTTCATTTCTCTCGTACGCGCGTGCGTCTCCCTCGGGCAGAGCCGCCACCCGGATCGGTGATTTCATCAGGGACATTTCGGTCGTTCAGGATGAGATCGCGGCGCCAATCTTCGAGGCGGCCGAACGATGTAAACCCCCGTTTTTCAAGGATCAACCCCAGGAAAAGGCGAACATTTACTACCATCTTGGGTTCGGCATGACGACCGAGCCCCGTCCGGAGGAGAGTGGAAAATCAAAGTGGTACCGCGTGCCGAATTGCTCGAAAATACAGATGTCGGCCCCGCCGCTCTGCGACCCGGATGAGCTCTGTCGCAAAATAAAGAACCCACTTACCTATTACTTCAGAAGATTATCCGAGCACGCGAGGTCAGGTGTGGGTGGGTAAATGGAAATGCGTGAAGCGTCCCTTGATGAGCGAAGGCAATTTTACTCCGAAGAGTGGAACAAACGCGAGTTGCCGGATTTCATCCTTCACACCCTCTCCCTCCGTGAGTTCGGGTTCGATCTGGATGGCACAGGGCCGAGCCACCGGTACAATCAGTTCATGACCGTCGAGCAGCTAGCGGAGTATGTGAAGAACAGGGCCCCCTACTCGGCATTCACCAGCGTCGCACTTTACGAGCAGCCGTCGATGCGGAAGGGATGGATGAAATCCGAACTTGCATTTGACATCGACGCAAAGGACCTCCCTTTGAAGAGTTGCAGTTGTACCTCCGGGAGGGTCTGCGAACTATGCATCGATGAGGCCCGTCGAATCGCGATGGAGTTCGCTGAAACCATGAGCAAGGATTTGGGGTTGCACAACATTAACTTTGTATATTCAGGCCGCGGCTTCCACATCCGAGTGATTGACGACGCGATAATGACGCTGGAGCAGACCGAGCGAGCCCAAATTGTCGAGTACATCACCGGTAGCGTGATCCCGACCGATGTCACGATGGCGCTCGGATATTCTCAAGTCTTTCGGGAGCGCCTCGCGCGGACCTTTGAGGGGATGGATGAGCAGCGGCTTTCGAAAATTCGTAGGTTCCGACGGTCCGTGATCCAAAAGCTAATGGTGGAGAAGGAGCGGGCTTTAGGGGCGATACGCAGGGGAAAATTGGACGAGCTTTCCGAGCTCGAAGGGATTGGCCCAAAAACCTTTCGGCAGCTTTTGGAATTTTTAGTTAGGCTGAACTCGGAATTCACCGACGGAAAGGTCACGATTGACACAAAGCGCATCTTGCGTTTGCCATCGAGCCTGCACTCCGGCGTAAGCATGAAATGCATGCTTGTGCGAGATATCGGGCGTTTCAAATTAGAAGACGCAGTCCCGAAATTTGTACATGAGCGTGGACATTGATGGCTGAATTTTCGTATGAGGACGTGAAGCAGGCGTGGTTGGTGGAAAAAACTTCACGCGAGTTCGTGGAAATCTCAGAGGAATTTTACCAAAATGCGGCCAAGTACGTGGCGCAGCTGAACCTCGAGCTCAAGCACAGCGAACCCCTACGGGAGGAGCTGCTAAAAGAAGAACTTCGAGATGTTTTTTGGATGATACAGGAAATCCACCTCTCTCGCGTGCTCAAAGCCATCGATGAAATAGCTCAGGGGAGGCTGCCGGCCCCCCTGTTGGAACGCGAGCGCCACACGTTCAGCGAGATAAGGCAGAGCCTGGAAAAGCTCTACGCCGAGCTCGTCTCCTCAACGATGACTGGAAAGGCGGGGCTTGTGGCGCCTCGTGAGATAACAAATGTTTTATTGATCATGCAAGCTGAGGTTCCACCCATAGTCGGCGACGACCTCAGACAATACGGACCGTTCAAGAGGGGCGAGATAGTTAGCCTGCCGAGGCGTAGTGCCGAGCTCATGGTGAAGCATGGCCTCGCGAGAAAAATAGAGGTCAAGGTTTGACCCGACGATACCCTTTTTGGGGAAGAGGCTGAAGTTTTAAGGGATTGTATGATAATCCCAAAAAAACTCCGCACCTATTGCCCGTCGTGTAGGAAGCACACGGAGCACCGCGTTTCTCAGCTAAAAAAGCGCTCTGCCCGCCCGTTAAGTTGGGGGCAGCGCCAGTTCGGGCGTGTCACCGCCGGTTATGGTAGCCAGCCGAGGTCCGAGCAGAAGAAATTTGCGAAGACATCGAAAAAAGTCGTTCTGGTGCTCAAGTGCAGCGCCTGCGGGAAGTCCCACCCCCACCGCGGTTTCAGGGCGAAGAGTGTGAAATTCAAGGAGTAAGTGAGTAAATGGGGGGAAAACAGCGATCGAGATTTTTGAGGGTCAGGTGCAGCGATTGCGGGAGCGAACAATCAGTGTATAGCCATGTTAGCTCCGTTGTCAGATGTAAGGTGTGTAGCAAGACGCTCGCAGTGCCCCATGGTGGGAAGGCGGAGATAAAGGCCACGATTCTCGAGGTGATGGAGTGAAGGAGGCGTTCAGCTGGTAAGGCACAAGTCGGAGTGGCCAACCATCGATGAGTTCGTCATATGCACGGTAACGAAGGTCTTCGCCCAAGGCGCATTCATGAAGCTCGATGAATACGGTGGGGAGGAGGGAATGGTCCACATATCAGAAGTCGCTTCGGGCTGGATCAAAAACATTCGTGATTACATTCGAGAAGGGCAAAAGGCGGTGTGCAAGGTTTTGGCCGTAGACCCGAAACGAAAGCATGTCGATCTTTCGCTCCGCAGGGTCAAGGATAGCGAGCGTCGGCGGAAGGCGCAACAGTTGAAACGGGAGCAGAGAGCCGAAAAGCTCCTCGAGCTGGCGGCGAATAAGCTCGAAAAGAGTCTCGACGAAGCCTACGAGGAGGTAGGCTTTGCGTTACAGGACAAATTTGGTGATCTGTATTCGGCGCTCGAGTCGGTTGTGAAGGACGAGAACGTACTAGCCGACGTGGTTAAGGATCGGCGCTGGGTGGACGCACTCAGCGAGGTCGCGGTTTCCGCGGTCAAGCCACCATCTTATAATGTCGTTGGTCACCTCGATCTGAGTTGTCTCTCCCCCAACGGTGTCGAGGTGATAAAATCAGCCATGATAGATGCCCGCGACTCCACGAAGGGAAACGAAATCGACGTGGAGTTCTATTACGTGGGCTCGCCGAGGTATCGCATCGAGGTTACTGCTCCTTCCTATAAAGCGGCTGAGAATGCGATGCAGAAGGCGGTTGAGGATGCCATCGCAGCCGTGGAGAAGGCGGGTGGGAACGGGGAATTTCATAGGTAGGGTAGTAAATGAAACTGAAAAAGTGCAAGTCGTGCGGTGCATACACACTTAAGGATGTGTGCCCAAGTTGCGGAGGGCAGGTGATCTCACCTCGCCCACCAAAATTCTCCCCGCTTGATCCGTACGGCAAATACCGGCGGATGTTGAAAAAGCAGGCCGGGGAGGCGTGAAAATGGAAAAGACGACGGTCAACATCCTCTCGAAGCCCAAGCTCAAGGCGCCGGTCCTGATTGAGGGTTTGCCTGGTATGGGGTATGTTGGAAAGCTGGCGACGGAGCACTTGCTGGACGAGCTTCAAGCCAAGAAATTCGCTGAGCTTCGTTCACCCCACTTTCCCCATCACGTCGTGGTCAAAGCGGATGGCACGCTGAGGCCGCTGAGGAACGAATTTTACTGGGCACGCACCGATGGTAGAGATGTTGTAATTTTGGTCGGAGATGTACAACCCGTTTCCCCGGAGGGACACTACGAGGTTGTCGAGAGCATCCTTGATGTCGCCGAGCAGTTTAAAGTGAAGCAGCTCTTCACCCTCGGCGGGTATGCGACGGGTAAGTATTCGAAGACGAAGCCGAGAGTTGTGGGAGTGGGTGATCCCGCACTCTTGGGGGAGTTCCGTGCGCGTGGCGTCACGGTGGAAAAGGGCGGGGGACCGATAATCGGAGCCGCCGGCTTGCTGCTGGGCATTGGAAGACTTCGCGGGATGCGGGGGGCATGTCTGCTTGGTGAAACCCACGGGATGGTGGTCGATCACCGCGCTGCGAAGGCGGTACTGGAGGTGCTCCTTGGTGTGTTGGGCATCAAGGTCGATATGAGCGCCTTCGAACGCCGCGCGAAGGAAACAGAGCGCACGCTCGATCGGATTCGAAAGGAGATAGAGCTTCGCACGCGCAAGGAGCGGCGGCGCGAAGAGGAAGAGGCGTGGTACATCGGTTAATAATTTTAACTTTTACAGAAGCTGAGCTGAATAATGTGGGAAAGTTTCGAATTTATTCGGACTTTTCTTCGACTTTTTTCAGGACTTTCGGGAGA
>JAGMBM010000150.1 GCA_023129675.1 Hadesarchaea archaeon
CCATTCGCAAAGGTCAGCATGAGGGGACTTTTCTCGACCCACCCACCCACCGAGGAGAGAATTCGACGGCTCGAGGAGATGTCCAGAACTGGGCGATTCTAGAATCCAAGCAAAGCTTTGCCGTAAAAACGCAGGAATACCTCGAAAATGATGACGGCAATGGTGAAAATTATCACACTCTTTGGCGAGATCTTAATACCGTGGCCCTCCTCTTTAAAGTAACGTATCAGCCCAGCGCCCGTGGGGGGCATCTCTTGCTCTCGCTTGCGCATCTCAACACCAATTTTTTCTAGACTTCTGGAGTTTAAGTCTATCGGCGAAGTTTCCTTCCTCCAAAGAAGGAATGAAAGCCACCCCCTTTATAAGACTTATAAATTACTTTCGGTGCCCTCTCTCCCCGAAAATCGCTGAGTTGGGCGCACCGAAAAAACATTTGGAGTTACAGGTGAATCATGATGCAACTAACCTGTCGATTCAGGCTTTATCCGTCGCGAGCGCAGGAACGAAAACTCCTTGCCGCGCTCGACCAGTGCAGGTGGCTCTACAATCATTTTTTGGAGAAGCTGAACCAAAAGGAAGACGGCAGAACTCCCAGCCGCTACAAGCTTCAGGCAACTCTGCCGAAACTAAAGCAAGAGCACCCCGAGCTGAAGCAAGTTCACTCAAAAGTTTTGCAGATGGTTCTCCACCATCTCTACTCGAACCTCCGTGCTCTCACAGGGCTGAAGCGTAACGGCAGAAAAGTGGGCAGGCTCCGCTTCAAGGGGCGTGGGTGGTTCAAGTCATTCACCTACAGCCAATCGGGCTTCAAAATTACTGAAGGGCACGGGAAGCGCAGGGAGTTGTGGCTGTCGAAGATCGGCCCGATACCAATTGTGACGCATCGTGACATCAATGGCGAGACCAAGCAGGTTCACATCAAGCGGGAGCATTCGGGAAAATGGTTCGCGTGCTTCAGCGTCAAAGTCGAGGCAACATCAAAACTCAAGAAGATTTCCAAGCCTGTCGGTATAGATCTCGGTATCGAGCACTACATCGCTGATACCGACGGCAACTTCGTCGAGCATCCTCACAACATCACCAAGAGTGAGTGGAAACTGAAGCGGGAGCAGTACAGGCTTTCCCGCAAGCGGAAGAATTCGAAGAATTGGGTAAAGCAGTGCACCAAGCTGGCGCTTATTCACGAGCGAATCAGGAACCAGCGCCTCGACTTTCTGCACAAGCTCAGTCGAGACTACGTTGACGACTACGACTTCATAGCAACCGAGGATCTAGATGTGAAAGAGCTAATCGAAAAGGCTCACAACGGCAAGAATCGTGCCGATGCCGCTTGGGCCACCTTCCTCCACATGCTCACTTACAAGGCCGAACGCGCTGGTAGGTGGGTCGTGAAGGTTGAGCCGAGAGGAACAACAGATAGATGTTCGAAGTGTGACGAGGTGGTTGAGAAGCCGCTCTGGATGAGAATACACAAATGTCCAAGGTGCGGTCTGGAGCTTGACCGAGACCTGAACGCCGCACGGAACATCCTTCAAGATGGACTGGAGCAAGTAGGTTGGGAACCAGCCGAATTCACGCCTGTGGAGATCGGGCCTCTACTCGCAAGGGCAAGCTCGGCCGTCGAAGCAGGAAGCCCCCTGCGATAGTAGGGGTAGTTCACATCTTTCCGCCCGAGCAACTGGGGTTTTAATTACTCGAATGCTTAACTATCGTTGATTACAATGGCAAAATATGTCCCAGGTGCAAACATCGTCATCAACGGTTTCCTGACGCGGCTGGTTGAGGGTGAACTAGCAGGCAGCGAGATTGTTGTGGCCAACGCGGTCGTCGCCCAGATCGAACATCAAGCCAAGCTGGGCAAGGACTCGGGCTTGAGCGGACTCGCGGAGCTCAGACGCCTACAGGAGTTGGCCGAGCAAGGAAAGATAAAACTGAGTTTCGCGGGAGAACGTCCAAGCGTTGAGCAAATGGCGGGTGCGGATTTTGGCACCATCGATGCTGTGGTTCGAGAGATAGCTCGGGCCCAAGGTGCGGCTCTTCTCACAAGTAATGTCGTGATGGCCGAGGTCGCGCGAATAGAAGGACTGGGGGTGAAGTACTTCGAGCCCTCGCGCGTGGAGGAGAAGCCGAGGCTCCTGCGCTACTTCGACAAGAACACGATGTCGGTGCACTTGAAGGCACGAGTGCGCCCAATGGCTAAGGTAGGCAGCCCAGGCAAGTTTAAAGTCCAAGTTCTAGATGAGAGACCGCTCGAGGAGGCGGAGCTTCGCGGGATAGCGCGCGAGATTCTCGAGTTTGCCACGCGCGACCCTGATGGCTTCATTGAGTTCGAGCGTGAAGGTGCTAGCATGATACAGTTCCGCGAATACCGCATCGCCATCACCCGCCCCCCGTTCAGCGATGGATTTGAGATTACCGCCGTCCGACCAATTGTGTGGGTGCGGTTGGAGGACTACCGATTGTCCGAGAAGCTGAAGGAGCGATTGCGGGAAAGCGCGGAGGGGGTGATCATCGCTGGTCCGCCTGGCGCTGGTAAGACAACTTTTGCCCAAGCGTTGGCGGAGTTCTATCACTTGCAGGGCAAAATAGTCAAGACGATGGAATCCCCTCGCGACCTCCAAGTGAGCGATGAAATCACGCAATATACCGCTCTGGAGGGCGATATGGCGAAGACGGCGGACCTGCTTCTCCTCGTTCGCCCGGATTACACAATTTACGACGAGTTGCGGAAGACGAGCGATTTTCAGATATTTGCTGACATGCGCTTGGCTGGGGTGGGTATGGTGGGTGTGGTGCATTCAACGCGAGCAATCGACGCCGTGCAAAGATTGATCGGGCGAGTAGAACTCGGGATGATTCCCATGGTCGTTGACACCGTGATTTTCATCAAGGATGGCGAAATCCGGCAAGTCTATTCGCTGAGGTCCATGGTCAAAGTTCCGTACGGCATGAGGGAGGCGGACCTAGCGAGACCGCTGATCGAGGTCTTGGATTTTGAAACGAGCGAGCCGCGTTACGAGATATATACATTTGGTGAGCAGGTTGTCGTTTCCGACCTGCGAAAACAGATGCGTCCGAGAGAACAGATGCGTCCGAGGTTCCGGGGCAAACCAAGCCGAAGATGGAGATAAGCTAAACTCCCTAATTATCTCTCTTGTGGCATGAATTGACGCTGGAGGGCAACGACTTCAGTGCTGTCCTTGGCGTGGGCGTAAGCTTCGAGCGGCTCGCGGTTCAGATCGAGAAAAGTCGGCCCCCACTTGAAAATGTTTAGGATTTCTTTCGCGCGGGCCTCATCGCC
>JAGMBM010000151.1 GCA_023129675.1 Hadesarchaea archaeon
GAGAGCGATCGTTGGCGATGACCTTTGCGACGCCCTCAACTTCTTTAGCATAGCGCAGCCCGCGGGCTCCAACGCCAGCAAGTGAATCGCAAACCCGGATGCTGCCCAACTCACCGGCCAAAACTTGCACAGCCGAAACCGAGATATCACGACAGAGTTCCATGTGGGGGTTGTAAAAGACAGGCGCAAGCGATGGTGCGTAGTCCCCCGTCCGGGTGCGGAAGTGCTCGAGCTCAGGCACCTCAAGCTTCGTCGTGCCCTCAGTTATGAATTGGGTAGTCATGTGCTCATTAGCAGTACTTTTCCCACATGAAGTTTAGAATTTATCCCTCGGATGTTCGTCCCAGACCCGGCGAAACCAAAATCGCCTTTTAAAAGGATAACCGAAGCTATTTAATAAACTTTGAGGGAACTTTAAAAAGGAGCATCGATGTTTAAAAAAATACAAAAAAGCAGGGAAGGCATTGGAGGGCTTTTGTCTGCACTAAGACCCAAGCGGGAGAGAGGAATCAGAATTGAGCCCAAGCGATCTACTGTTATCGGCGTCTTTTCCTGCAAGGGCGGCGTCGGAAAGACAACTACCGTGGCAAACATAGGCATGTACCTTTCGGAACGCATGAAAGACAACATCTTGGCCGTGGATGCCAACCTTACCGCACCCAACCTCAACCTGCACTTCGGTGAGTTTAACCCCAAAGTCACGATTCATGATGCCCTCGCCGACGAGTTACCGATCCAGAAAGCGATCTTGGAATACCATGGTCTGCCGGTCCTCCTCGGCTCAATTGCTTACGGCGAGCAAATTCACCTCGTTGATCTCAGGGGACAGCTCGAACCACTGAAGGAGAAGTATAAACTGATCCTCATCGACTCCGCGCCCGGGATCGGGAGCGAGGTGGTCGCAGCGATAAAGGCGTGCGATGAAATCATCATCGTCACCAACCCCACGATCCCTACCATCGCGAGCACCCTCAGGACCTTCCGTGCGGCGGAGCAGCACAAGGTTCCTGTAATGGGAATCGTCGTGAATATGGTGCGAAAGGAGCCATTCGAGCTCCCGATCGGGGATGTAAGAAAAGCTATGGGATGGCCGATCCTCGCGGTCGTGCCCGAGGACCGAAAGGTTCGTGAGTCCACCGCGGCTGGAATTCCAGTCGTGCGTTATTTTCCCAAGTCCCCAGCCGCACGGGAGTTCGGGAA
>JAGMBM010000152.1 GCA_023129675.1 Hadesarchaea archaeon
AGCCTTCCTGCGGTATCGACGAATGGGCCGGCGAATTTTCGCTTCGATTTTAGGTGAGTGTGGATGAAATCTCCCACCTCAATCGAAATTGGGGGTCCGAAGCGGGTGCGAACTCGGGGCAGCTTCTCCACCGCCAACTCGAGTAGGATGAGGGCCTGAGAATTTGACCACACGTCGCTCCGCATCACCTCAAATCCAGCCCGCGCCAGCCGCGTCGTAAGGGCTCGCTCGGCCTTCCGGAGCTGGGGGTAAAGCACGTCGGGGACGACATCGGGTGGGGAGAAGGTAACGCAAAAGAGTGTCGTCTCCCTCCGCTCCAACGTCGTCTGAATCTCTCGCACGCTCAGCCTTTGCACGGGCCTCGGGAAGAAAAACAGTTTTCCCGGCCCCTGCGCGAAATCTTGGCATGCCCGGACGAAAGTGGCGAAGCTCTGCATCGACACCGCGGCGCCCACATTCCGGCTGGCGTCGACGGGATCAATCACGATCAGCGGCTGCTCCTCGAAGAGCACTCGGGGCTCGGCCTCGTCTGCGTAGCTTCGTTCGGGATCGATGACGACACCCGGCCTCCATTGGCTTGCCGCTTCGACGAGTTTTTCAAAAGAACCGTAGTGCAGTACCAACAGCTCACAGAGGTAACCCGAGAATCCCTGTACTCTGAGCTCGGCCCCGTAGACCCCGGCACCCAACATGAACTGCTTGAGCATAAGGACCTCGTCCGCGAGCCCGGGTGTCAGCTGTTCCTTCACGTAGCGCTGGTGGTGGGGCGAGCGGTCGACTGCGCTGCGGATCTCGCTCGGCTTGGATATATCGTAACAAGGGACGAGATCGACATCGAAGCCCTTGAATCGCATCGTTACGTAAGGATGCTCGGCGAAGCTCTCCTTCCCGCGCTTACCGGCTACCTTCCGCGCCACCGCTAGCCCCTGGCGCTCGAGCTCCTCCCTCGAAAGCCCCTCGGGAAGGAGGATGAAGATATCGATGTCGCGCTCGGAACGGAGCCAAGTATTGCGGGCTGCAGAACCTACGAGCATAGCTTTTGCTTTGACACCTAATCTGGAGCAGGCTGCGTCCGTCCGCTCAATGAGCTCGGTCGCCGCCCGATCGAGGCGCTCCCGGTCGGCTGGGGTTGGCTTTACCCGATTTAGGATCAATTTCAAAATTTTATCCATTTACTCCCGAACACCGATTTGT
>JAGMBM010000153.1 GCA_023129675.1 Hadesarchaea archaeon
CTTGCCTGGTCGTAATAGCCGTCAAAATGAACGGTGTGCCCTTCGATGGCGAGTTTTCTCTCCTCACCGCTCAATATCGACTGTTCCCTGATGTAGCGTATGTCCTCCGACGAACCGGTGCAGACGAATACCTCGTCGGGATTGCAAAGCTCCACATACTTGGCGATAAATCGGTGGAGGGCTGGATTATCTATCGCCGAGAGTTTTTCGTAGTTTTTCTTGTCTAGTCTCTCTTTGAGCACGTTTTTCATCCTGTTGACCTCACCTTATTAAAAACGTTAAGCTTTTAAGCATTTCTGTTAACACTATGTTAAGGACCAAAAATGAGGGAACTAGACCGAAAAATACTGCTCCAGCTCGTCAGGAATAGCGAGCAGCCGGTAAGGGAGATTGCGGAAAAGGTAGGGGCTTCGAGGCAGACCGTCGCGAAGAAAATAGAACAGCTCAAGGCAACAGGAGCAATTACCTCCTTCACGGCTAGGCTAAACCCAGAAAAATTTGGCCTGCCCACGAAAGCGTACATCCTCTTACGCGAGGACCCACGGGGCGAACTCAGAAAGAAAAACGAAACAGTGATTAAACAACTCCATCAGGTCACAAAATTTTACCGTCTCTTTGGGAGGTACAGCGCGGTCCTGGAGGTCTTGGTGAATGGCAGTAGGGAGTTAACTAAGCTCGTCAAGCGGATTCATAGGCTAAAAGGCGTGAGGGAAACAGAGACCTTCATAGTTCACAGCGCAGTGAAGGATGTGCCTGAAGCTCCCTTCATACAAATCCTGAGTTCCCATGAGAAAAGTTAGGTTTGTAAATCAAACGGCATCACTTTATCGCCTTAACCATGTAGGGCCCCTCTCGCTCGTAGCCGAATCGCCGATAGTAGTTCCGTGTCCCTATGCCTGAATGCACGATGACTTCCCGCGCATCGAACTCCTCACGAGATATTCGCTCCGCCTCCTTGATCAAACGCTCGCCCCAGCCCCGGTGCTGCCACTCGTTCGCTCTAGCCGCTTCGCCGACCTGCACGAGCGGACCATAGACGTGCAACTCTCGCACGAGCATCGAGCGAGCGTCTTTGATCTCAAGCCTGTGCGCCTTCGCGGAGGGTTCCCTCAGCCTAAGAAGTCCAATCAGGATGTCATGATTCACGTCCTCAAACGAAAGGAAGAGCTCCTCACCCTCAGAGGCGCGATATCGCTTGACCATGAGCTCTATGTCATCCGGGTTGGGGTCTAGCCCGAGCTTGTATTGCACGTGCCCGACCTCACGACACCTTATGCACTGACAGCGTGCCCCCTCTCTTCTCATTTTCTCCTGAATCAAAGCTCTCAGATCACCTCGCTTAACACCCTCTGATATCAGGTTAATCGGGATGTCTCGCTGGATGCGCTGAATTCTAACCCACTCCGGTACACGCCGCTTCACCTCAGCGATGAGGTCCACAATTTGCTCGAAAGGATATGGCCTGTACTCACCCCGCCGCCACAGCTCGTGGAGCTTTGTGCCAGGCATGACGAGCGTCGGGTAGATCTTCAGGGCATCGGGCTTGAACCGTTCATCCTCGAAGAGGGTTTTAAATGCATCCAAGTCCCGCTCGTAGCTGGAGCCGGGCAAGTTTGGCATCATATGATGGACCACGACGAATCCAGCATCCCTTGCTATCCGCGTCGCCTTCGCAACGTCATCTACCGTGTGCCCCCGCCCTACAAGTTTGTAAATGTAATTGTGGGTCGTTTGTACACCAAGTTCAACTCGTGTGGCGCCCAGTCTGAGCATGAGGTCGACGTGGGGTTCCCTGCAGTAGTCGGGGCGAGTCTCGAAGGTGATATCGCTGTTGTGGATGGATGCGGTTTCGGCGGCTCGTTGGGCCTCCTCAATCGTCCCCGCGTTTGCACCAGACATCGCGTTCAAGCACTGCACCACAAACCACTCGAGGTAATCCTGCGGGTAAGCGGTGAGAGTACCACCGAAAATTATCAGCTCGACCTTATCGACCTCATGCCCAATCGCGCGGAGCTGCTCTATCCTACTTTTCACCTGACCG
>JAGMBM010000154.1 GCA_023129675.1 Hadesarchaea archaeon
CCCGTCGCGGCTGCCAAGAGTTCCGAGTTCCTGAGCAGCCTCGATAACTCAAACTCGCGACAGGATTGTGTTTTAATCTTAGCCAGCCCTTGAGCATCGACAATCTTGCCACTCAAAATCTTTTGTAAGATAGCGTGGCAAGCAGCCGACCGAGCATCCACCATGTTTTCCCCTAAGTTAATTTGTGTTCAAGGCTATTTTCTTAGTGGTGTGCGAGTGAAGGTCGAAGAGTTGTGCGAGAAGTACGGGCTGCCCAGAGAAGTTGCTGCTACATTAGAAAAATCAGGCATAACCACCCTTTACCCACCCCAAGTGGATGCGGTGAAAAAAGGCGCCCTCGATGGAAAAAACCTCGTGTTGGCGATTCCGACCGCGTCAGGTAAGACGCTCGTCGCCGAGTTCTGCATGTTCAAATCCGTATTCGAGCGAGGAGGCAAATGCCTTTACATCGTGCCCCTGCGCGCGCTTGCGAGTGAGAAGTACGAGGAGTTCAAGGAGAAGTATGGACCACTTGGGGTGAAAGTTGGAATAAGTACAGGCGATTTAGATGTCGCCGATCCGAGGCTCGCTCGCTACGACATCCTCATCGCGACTTCCGAAAAGGTCGACTCCCTGCTCCGCCACCGCGCAAAATGGCTCGCTGACATCATCTCGGTTGTGGTTCTTGACGAAATTCACTTAATTGATGATCCCGGACGTGGCCCCACACTCGAAATTTTGACGGCCAGGCTCAGACAGGTCAACCCCGAACTCCAGACACTCGCGCTCAGCGCAACCATAAAAAATGCGGATGAGATGGCCGAGTGGCTCGACGCGAAACTCGTCAAAAGCGAATGGCGCCCCGTCCCTCTGAAGAAGGGAGTGTACTACAAGGAAAAGATAAAGTTTGACGACGGGAGCAAGCGGGCGGTGAAAGTTAGAAACAAAGACGAGCTCGCAGCGCTCGCCATCGACACCGTGCGAGAGGGCGGACAAACACTAGTCTTCGTCGGTACCCGGCGCTCGGCTCAAGCCGCAGCTGCACTTGTGGCGAGGTATGTGAAGGAACTCCTTTCGAGGGTGGAGCGCGAGAAGCTCGCCGAGACTGCTAAACATATCGAAAGTGTCCTTGGCGAATCTACTCGTATATGCCGTAATCTGGCCGATTGTGTTCGGCAGGGTTCGGCCTTCCATCACGCAGGGCTACACCACGCCCAGAGAAAAGCTGTTGAAGATGCGTTCAGGCAAAATCTGATAAAGGTAGTCTGCGCAACCCCGACGCTTGCCGCGGGCGTCAACCTCCCCTCGCGCCGGGTGATCATCCGCGACTATCGACGCTACGTCGAGCCTTATGGGATGCAACTCATTCCCGTGCTCGAGTTCCACCAGATGGCCGGGCGAGCCGGGAGGCCGCAGTATGACGAGTACGGTGAAGCTGTGCTCATCGCGAAGGGCAAGGTCGAGCTGGAGGCACTGTTCGAGGAGTTCATCCGCGCCGAGCCCGAGAGGATAACCTCGAAGCTCGCGACCGAACCTGCGCTCCGGACCCACGTGCTCGCCTCGATTGCAGCGGGTTACGTGAACGACGCCGATGGGCTGTTGGAATTCATGGGGCAAACTTTCTTCGCCCACCAGTATGGGACGAGCGATGTCGCGCGGGTCGTCGAGCGGGTACTCGATTTCCTCGAGCATGAAGAGATGATCCATAAGCAGGGAAAACTTTTGCTCGCGACTCCCTTCGGCGAACGCGTCTCGAAGCTCTACATCGACCCGCTCTCAGCCGTGGTATTGCGCGACGGCATCAATGGCATCGCCGCAAAGGAGCCCACAGCCCTCGGCTTACTTCACCTTATCTGCCATACACCTGACATGGAACAACTCTACCTGAGACGGCACGACTACCCCAACCTCGAAGAATTCCTTATAGAACACGCCGATGAGCTCTTGACGCCCATCCCAGACCAACACGGCGAGCCCGACAAATACGAGTTCTTCCTCGCAGAGGTGAAGACCGCGCAGATGCTCCAGGCTTGGCTTGAGGAAACCTACGAGGACGACATCCACGAGCAATTCGGCGTGGGAGCCGGCGACATCCGGAGAAAAGTGAACACCGCCGAGTGGCTGCTCTACGCTGCCCACGAGCTCGCTGGGCTATTCAAAGCCAGGCCGGCGTTGAGGCCCCTCCGGAAACTGCGGGAGCGCGTGCGCTATGGCGTTAAAGAGGAATTGTTGGAGCTTGTGCAACTTCGGGGCATTGGGCGTGTGCGGGCACGAAGCCTTTTCCAAGCTGGGTATCGAAGACTCGCGGACATCAAGCGGGCGGATGAAAAGGAGCTAGCCCGGGTCCCCTACATCGGCACCGAGATCGCGCGAAGCATCAAGCGACAGGTCGAAGGAGTAGCAAGCTAGCGACCAGGGTGTAAATGCACTGAAGTTTGAGAGGAGAATTGTATCCTAATCAACCGCAAAGCTTTATTGCGCGCCAAAACTTGTCGATTGGGGGTTGAGGTTGCCCGTCCATCCAATCGAGGAGCGCTATGGCAGCCGCGAAATGCGCTCGATTTTTGAACTCGAAACCCGTTTTCAGCGTATGCTCGATGTCGAGGCGGCGCTCGCGAAAGCCCTCGCAAACGTCGGCATGATCCCTAATGCAGATGCCAGTAAAATCGCGCGAAAGACTTCAACCAGATACGTAAAAGTGGCTAGGGTTCTCCAGCTCGAGCGCGAAGTTACCCACGAAACGATGGCTCTGGTGCTCGCTCTGGCCGAAGCTTGCGGCGGGGCTGGCAAGTACGTACACTTCGGCGCTACAAGCAACGACATTCTCGACACCGCCG
>JAGMBM010000155.1 GCA_023129675.1 Hadesarchaea archaeon
GTTTGACAATAGTTGAACGTGACCTCCGGAAGCTGCTCAGGATAACCCTCAGGCAAGCTGCCAAGTACAAAAAAACAATCATGGTTGGGCGAACCCACGGACAACACGCCGTGCCCACGACGCTTGGCCTGAAGTTCGTGATCTGGGCATGCGAGCTCGGGCGGCACTTGGAGCGGCTCGAACAAATCAGACCCCGTGTGATTGTCGGAAAGATGAGCGGGGCAGTTGGGACCGGGGCCGCTTGGAGAAGCAAAGGACCGAAAGTTCAAGAGCTCGTAATGCAGGAACTCAAGATACCCGCCGCTACAGCCTCTAACCAAATTCTTCAGCGCGATCGCTTCGCCGAACTGATTTCATTTTTTGGGTTGCTCGGGGGCACCCTAGACAAAATCGCCCGCGAGATCCGAAACCTCCAGCGCACCGAGATCGGAGAACTAGCGGAACCATTTGTTGCGCGACAGATAGGGAGCAGCACGATGCCCCATAAGCGCAACCCGATAAGGTGCGAAAAAATATGTGGGCTCGCGAGGGTCTTGCGTGCGAACGTGCAGGCGGGCCTCGAAAACATCGTCATTGAACACGAGCGGGACCTGACAAACTCTTCGTGCGAACGGGTACTTTTGCCCGAGTGCTTCCTGTTCATCGACGAAATGCTAAAGACATCCCTCTACGTGCTCGACAACCTCCTTGCGTTCCCCAAACAAATGAAGCATAACCTCGAACTTACCCGCGGGTTGAACATGGCCGAGGCGGTGATGGTTGAGCTTACCCGACGAGGGATGAACCGCCAGGAGGCCCACGCCTTGCTGAGGAAGTGCAGCTCGACCTCGGTGCGCAACAATATCCCATTGGCCGCGGTGCTGCGTCAAGAGCGTAGGGTGACGCGATACATCCCGGAGCGGGAGATCGAGAAACTAATAGACCCGCGGAAATATCTCGGGAGCGCCGCCGCAACCGTCGAGCGCGTGATAAAGGAACTTGGGTCCCTTGCAAGAAAGTAAGGCTCAACCGGCTCTTTTTATCGTTAGCTTTCCAAGCGCGAACTTGACAAGTTTATTGAGATCCTCGAGCAAATCTGGGGGCAATGGTCCTTTCCCGATACCGTACTCATCTAGATAAAGGACTCTTTTACCTTTCCTGCCGAAGTTCGATGGCTTTATATCAAGCACGTAACCTTTCTCACTTGCCTTTCCGATTAAGCCGAAAATCGCCCTCAGCGTCCCAATTGAATAGATGGGAAGGGGGCCCACGTACTCATGGAAAGTGATTATCACTCGAGAGGGAGAGCTGCCATCCCTGACCTCGGCCAAAACTGTCCCGTAATATGCAGGCAGAAAAGTCAGCTCCCGCCTGATCTTCCGTTGGTGGGAATCTATTGCCGCCGCCCTTCTCTGCAGCTCCCGGATTCCTTTGCTACGACCTTTCTGAATTTTTAGCACAAGATTTCTAACTTTAAAAACCCGCCTGTAAAGACCCTTCCCGATTAATTTTGGCCTGCCCCTAATGCAGCTTATGCGCATAGCACCTAGCTCGTTAACCCCACAACGGTATAACCGCCCTTCTTCAGACCCGCTAGATCGGCGGCTTTGCGCAGGGCATCCTCATAATCGCCGATCTCGTCCACGAGCTTGTACGGGAGTGCTTCATAGCCCCAAATGGTCGAGCCGTCTTTCAACTCATCAATGTTCACAATTTGGGGACGGTTAATTCTAATTCTCGCTATAACCTCGTTCATCAAATCATCGACCAAACTCTGCAGCTCAGCACTTTCCTCGGGGGTTGGGCTACGATACGGCGCCCAGAGGTCCTTCATTTCCCCACTGGTCCATCTGTAATATTCTATGCCTTCCCCTTTCCATTTGTTCTCATAACTGACCCATACTGCGACGACGCCAAGCCCCGCGGTTTCCGTGGCGCTGCGGGCGAAGATGTAATCGGACGCCGTAGAGACGAGGTAAGCTCCTGATGCAGCGTATCCTCCCATTGTCACGACGACGGGCTTCTCCATGTTTAACTCCCTAAGCGCGGCCTCGGTTTCGAATGACGCCTGCACTGTTCCACCCGGACTGTCGACGACCACGACAACGGCCTTGATGCTGGGATCCCTGAGCGCATCGTATGCCTGATCTGCATACCTGAAGTCCTCGATGCTCCCACTCACGCTGATTACCCCGATACGGGTTGTATATTTTGAGTACCAATCGCCTGCGTAGAATAGGGCAGCTAAGATGAGCAGCACCACTATGGCCCACTTCAAATAGCGTTGCCCGGCCGTGCGTTTCCTCTTTCTTGCCAAACTTCCCACAACTCCGTCGAACCTAACTCAACCAACAAACATTATTAACCCGGTGCTTTAAAATCGAATAGCATCGAGGGGGACCGAGGAGTTTGAAGGGCATATTGAAGGATGAAGTTGGTGTCGAGCCAACCGTGATGAAAATAATGGCCGGCATAATCTTGCTCGCGGTGGGGCTCGGCATAGGGGTGACAGTTTACCGATGGGCCGGTAGGGGTATAGAGGAGCAATTGAGCTTCAGCGTGGATGTGGATGCAAATGAAGTTGTTATTGGAAAGCCGGCCACGGGCGATAACTCAAAAACCATCCAAGTAAACGTAGAGAAAATATTGGGCGGTTACGACAAGACTATAACACTGAGTTATAGCCCATCACGTGCCGGCGTAACCATAACCTTCAACCCTTCGAGCGGCGTCCCGAATTTCGGCTCAACGATGATGGTAAAAGTTGATAGCACAGCAACCCCCGAGAATGTCACGATAACGGTCAAGGGCTCCGGCGCGGATGATTTGGAGAAGTCGGATACGTTCGTTCTGAGGATTCAATAGGTCGTGGGGATGCCAGCTCTCAGAACCCTCGCGCTCGTAATCCTCGCCGCCTTCGTGGTCTCAATATTTTTTATGGGCTATCAGTTCCTTCAAGCCCTCAACCGCGAGCGCAGGGCGAGGGACGCTGCGCTTGAGCTTAACAACGGCGTGCAAGCTGTGATTGCGACGGGAAATCCGCGAACCGTCGAGATTACCGTGCCCGCGGGTTACAAACTCAAGTTCGAAAACCAACGTGTATCAATAGATGGTTTTGCCGTCCCGGAAAATGGTTACCAGCTGCCGGTTACCGGTCCCGAGCTCGACGAGGGCTTTCACCGATTAACCATAACACTCGAAAATAACTCGGTTGTGGTGAGCGAGTGACGTTGACCCAGATCCTGAAGACGCTCGTCACAATCATTCTCGTGATTTCCTTCCTGCTCGTGACCGTCTCCGCTTACCAGCAACATCGCAGGATCTCCGCGCTCGCGGAGCTGAGCGATGCCACTACGGCGATCGTCACCCGTCTATCAGTGGAGGAGCTGGCATACGTCGACAACGATGGAAACTTGCACATGTACACGATCGATCCAGCGAAACTTGAAGGTCTTTCCACCAGACGGGAGTTCGGCGGGGAAAACTTCGATTTTCAAGTGTCCGTGAGGTATGAAGCGGGGGGCGAGCGCGTTCTCGGACCCTTCGGTTCAACTCCACCCGAGGATAGGACAAGAGGATCCTTGGCGGTATCTTGCGTCCTTTACGAGAATGCCCATTTCCTTCCAGCCAAGCTGAGCGTGATGGCATGGCGGGCCTGAACAATCATGGCGTTGCCGACGTACTGGCAATGGCATTCATGTTCGTATTGCTCGTCCTCGCTGCCGTATTCATGCACTCTTACAGCTTGAGGCCACTCCGAGCAGCCACCAATCGCCAGCTCGAACTCAAGAGCGAGCATTTGTACAAGACCTTGGAGCTCGCTTGGGTCAGGCCGGGTGTGAGCTTTTTCCGTGCGGCAGCCGAGAACCTCCTGCTGGAACAACCAATCGTGCCTAGACCCTACTTGCGCTCCACCATGGAGAATGTCCTTGAGTACCTTCACCCGTCCGGATACGCTGTGGCGGTCAGCCTAAGTTACGAAAATGCATCGTGGGAGCTTTCATGGCCCGAGGGCGCTGGGCTCGGCTTGGGCGCGGAAAAACAATTCGCCAGGCAGGGTGAGGTGCGTTTGACCATGGCTGGTGGGGAAAACATCGCTGTGCCCGTGACTGTGAGAATTTTCGAAATTGCTTAAATCTGAATCAATCAAATCTCTCGGGCACCGTTACCCGCTCGGCCTTCGTCGGCTCATCCGCATCCTTGTTCCGAGAGAAACGATAGAGGTAACCGCTCACCGCTTCCTCCAGCCGCTGCTCGTGAGTTATAATCAAAATCTGCTGCACGATCTCGGGCAAGCGTTCCCTCAGGACTCGAGCGAGCTCTTGGATGCCCTCCTCATCGAGGTTGTGGGTCGGCTCATCAAGCACGATCCAGCTGAGTGAGGGCG
>JAGMBM010000156.1 GCA_023129675.1 Hadesarchaea archaeon
CCCTCGACCGGAATCCAATTCCCCGCGCGATCCCTGAGCTGCAGCACGTAATCGCCTCCCCGTTCACCCCCCTCGACGGCGAGCTTGATGCCCGTGAAATCTCTATAGGGGTAGATGCTCTCCCAGAGCTCGTTCATCGCCTCATTGACCCCATCGATGAACTCCCTGCGCATCGACGTCTGGGTTCGGACGAGCGCGGCTTGGATCGTGGTCAAGGCCCTCACCGCATCCTCCAAGTGCTTTATCTCTGTCTCACATCGCGTGATCATCTCTCGCTTTTCCCTGATGGTCTCGATGAGCTTTCGTTTCTCCGTGATAAGCTGCTCCTTCCCTAGGAACTCGGTGCGCAAGTGCTCGTGGGTGCGGATGAGCTCCTCATGACGCCTTTCGAGCTCCTTCGCGCGCGCCTCGTCGTAAGTGCGCTTCACCTGCCACAGCTCACGCTGCACGCGTAATCGCTCGGCTAGCTTCTGCTTGTGCTCGAGCTCAAGCTGGTCCAAGTCGAGCCGCAGTTGGAGCGACTGTTTGGCTGCAGTTAGCTGCTCACGGGTCGCTTCCGCTTCCTTGCGTGCCTCCTCGACCTCAACCGTGAGCTTCCTTGTTGCCTTCTGTACGCTCGGAAGTTCCAGTTCTAAATTCTGAAGTTGTTGAAAGAGCTGAGAGCGCTCAGCCTTCCGCGCAGGAAGCTCCTCGATCTCCTTTGCCGATAACTGGGCTTTCCTCTGGAGTTCGAGCTTCTCATTCAAATTTTTATTTAATTCCCTCACGCGTGCCTCGAACTCGACCACACGTTTGAGTTTCACCTCGAGCTGGTCTTTGCGCTCTTCCAACAATTGCTGTTTTTTGCCATCCTCAAGGGGGCTTTCGCAGACTGGACACGTTGAGCCCGCGGCTGCAAGTTCATCCATCGCTCGCTGAAGATCCTGCGCGCGAGCATGAGAAGCTGCAAGTTCATCGCCGGTGCTCCTGAACTCAAGCTGCAGTCCCTCAATCAGCTTTGACAACTCCTGTGGTCTTAGTTTTTCAAGTTCCTCGCTTAACTTGCTTTTCCGCTCTATCTCGCTAACGAGCCTTTCCAAGCGTTCATGAATCATCCCTATCCTAGTTTCCAATTCTCGCACCTTCGAACTGTTAATAGTTAAATTGGAGTTGAGCTCGCTCGCTCGAGCATCGGCCTTGCGGCAGGCCAGTTCGAGATCTGTCACCCGTCGTTTGAACTCTTCGGGAGCAACCCCAACCGCAGCTCCTAGCCTCCCTTTGATTTGCTCGAGCTGACGACCCAATGCGTTTATCGTGCCCTCAAGTTCGCGGGATGAGCTATCCAATCGCGCGAGTTCCTGCTCGGTCTTACGCAACTGCTGAAGTTGGGAGGAGGCTGCCTCCAGCTCCGGCTTAATTTGCTGAAGCTTCGTCTGGGTCTCCTGCCTCAAGAACTCCATATCCTTCATCTCCTGCTCGTAAGTCGGCAAGAGGGCTAGCGAAACATCCTGTCCGAGCTGGCGCATGGTTTCCCTCCGTTCATCCACGCGGTTCTTGACACGGTTCGCAAGCGAGCCGATCGCTTTGCGCGCCAGCTCGAGCTTGTTTATGCCCAAGAGCTCATCGATGCTTTCCATCCGTTTGCCGCGCGGTAGGGTCAAGAAATAATCCAAACGATTTTGTTCCGAGTAAATCGCCCGCTCGAAGAGATCATAATCGAGTTTGAGGAGGGCGCGGATGACCTCACTCACGCGCGTTGAGCTGGGACTCTCGACCAACTCGCCGTTGCCCTTTCGAAGCTCCGAAAGCGCCGTCCCCTTGCCCCGCTCGATAACACGTTTGACCGTGAACTCGTCGCCGTCAGGGGTGAGGAAACCAACCTCGACCTCCGCTCGATTCATCGGGGCGGGTCTGTTCATGATGAGATCCTCTAGCCTGATGCGTCGGGCCTGTACCGCTGGCAAGGTCCCGAAAAGAGCATAGGTTATCGCGTCAAGCACGGCACTCTTCCCAGCGCCCATCGTTCCCACGAGGACGTTCGTGCCGTCGCCAAAACGCAGGTCGGTGTTGAGGTGTGATTTCCAATTTTTTAACTTAACTTGGGTTATCATCCGATTTCCTCCCCAGCTCAGTTTTTATTTGATTCTCCACCACCCCGAGCACCTTCTGAAACGCTTCATCTTCCCTCTTCTCGACCAAGAGACCGTATAAGGGGCGCACATCGAGCGGGTGGTTATATTTCATATCGCGGAGGTTCCCCTCGAGCATGCTCATCGCCATCTCATCTATGGGCAAGCGTCTCTCCCTCAGCTCGCGTAGGAGTTGCACCTTCTCCTCGAGCCCGGGGGAGGTGAGGTCGCCCTTGCTTATAGCAACCAGAGCCCTATCGGCGAACTCTTGAATGATCGCCCGTTCATCGAACTCGCTGCGCGACGCCTCCTTCGCGAGCGTCCCCGTGAGCCTCAGCCTGATCAGGGGGAGCTTCTCCAAATTGCGCCTGGGACGCTCAAGCAGCTCACGCGCCTTCGCCCTGACGACCTCGTTCAGTTGAGGGATCCTGATGCCGTCGAATTTCATCTCCTCGTAGTAAAAATCTCGCGTGCTCTTGAGCTCGATGAATTCGTAGCTGAGCTCATCGCCGAGGTCAAGCATGTAGAAACCCTTGGGAACCTCGGCCTCGACCTGAAGCAGCTGGGTGCGCTCGGTGCTCCCCGGGAAAAGCAGCGGCTTACCGTGCGCGACGGCATCAGCGTGGTAGTGAATGTGCCCGCAGAGGTAAAGGTCAAATCCGGGCGGCAGGTCCGCGAGGTCAATCGTCGGGAACTCCTCGCTCGAGTACACATACTGCCCTACGGATTGGTGTAGCATCAGGATGTTGAACGCTCCCTCCACGGGCTTCGGGTTCCAAGCCGCGAGGACATTTCTCGCGTGCTGCTCCGGCACGTTGCTCATGCCATGAATCGCTAGCTTGCCCCTGGGGGTATCAAAAACCAGCACGTTGTGGTGCAGGTAGATGAGGAGGCCGGCCGCTTCAAGTGCTTGCACGGGGTTGACGAATCCTCGGGTGCGCCGTTCGTGATTTCCGTGTAAAGCGATCACCGGCACCCCCCGAAGGGCGACTGGGGAGAAATCATCCTCGTCTTTATCTATGGTGCGATCAAGCTTGATTTCACTCTGCCCTCGAGCCAGCGGGATCGATAGAATGCGCATGGCTTGGGCCCAGACCTCTTGGCGAGGAGTTCGCGTGTCGAAAATGTCGCCAGGCTCAAGGATGAGTTCCGCGCCGAGCTCGAGTGCTCGCTCGATGGACTCTCTGGCCTGATCAAAAGAATCCTGTTCTCGTGCCGTTCCCCACTTCACCCCCAAATGATTATCAGATATGACGGCAATTTTCACCAAAATCACCTTGCGGAAATCGACTCCACGCTCGATTTGAAGGAACCAACATAAAAAACTTTCAGTGGGGATAGAGGTCGATCAAAGTTGACTTACTATCAAATCACAAAATAAGCTTAATACTTAAGTTGAGAACTGGGACACTTATTAATGGGAATAAAGATTGTTGCGGATATCTCGAAAAAAACGGTTAACCATTGTGATTCTAGCGGTGGTAATCGTTGCCGCAGCAGTCTACTTGTGGTTTCGCGAGGTTCCACTTCAGGTCCGGGCTAGTGATATAGTTTTAGATCCATATGCATACGATGGCAAACTCGTAGAGGTCGGAGGGTATCTTATAAAATACAACTACGGGTTCTGGACTGGCTATGGATTATACGGTGAGGCAAGAAAGATCGCTTTATGGGGATACGAAAAGCAAAGTGTGGACGGGGGGTGGGTTGGACCGTTTGACCAGTACCTTGACGAATGGGTCGTTGTCACAGGGCGGGTTGAATATTATCCGGGGGCTATTGACGCACCTGATTTATACATAAAAATCAGCAAGCTTAGCAAAACAGAATTTCAACTTTAAACCGGTAGACTCGCCCCAAATCGCTCCAAAGTCAAATTATTCTATCCTCCTAGGTCTATAATTCACAATAAATGGGATGTGTTTTTAATCAAACCCGAACAAATGGTGTTTAGTGTCCTCTATGTCCAAGTCTTGGGCCGATAAGTACCAACCCAGCAAACTCAATGAAGTAGTTGGGCAATCCCAAGCCCTCCGGGCAATGCTCGACTGGGCTGAAAGCTGGGAGAATGGCAAACCGAAGAGCCCAGCTCTCTTGGTCTACGGGGCAGCGGGGACGGGGAAAACCATTGCCGCCGGTGCTTTGGCCCAAGAATTCGGGTGGGACTTGATCGCGCTCAACGCAAGCGACAAACGC
>JAGMBM010000157.1 GCA_023129675.1 Hadesarchaea archaeon
ATCCGAAAGGAGCACATGCGGCGAATGCGCGATGGGGCGATCATGTGCAACGCGGGACACTTCAACGTTGAGATCGACCTCAAGGGACTTGCCTCTCTCTCGGTCAAGCGTCGGAAAGTCTTGACTGACGTGGAGGAGTTCCAGCTCAAGGACGGTCGGCGGCTGCACCTGCTGGCGGAGGGGAGGCTCGTGAACTTGGCTGGCGAACGTTCGCTCGGGCACCCGATGGAGATAATGGATATGAGTTTCGCGTTGCAGGCTCTAAGCGTGGAGTACCTCGCGGAGCACGGCAAGGAATTAGAACCAAAGGTCCACGACGTGCCAGCCGAGATCGATCGGAGGGTAGCCGAGCTAAAGCTCAAGTCGCTTGGCGTAGGGCTGGAGAAACTCACCCGTGAGCAACTGGGGTACTTGCGGTCTTGGAAATCCGGCACATAAAAACAAAAAGCATTTTCAAAATATATCCAACAAATACAAATCAATTAAATTACGCAGCTGGTCTGAACCTTAAAATAGCCGCTAAGCCCTTGAAAGCGATGCGAAGCTGCTTGCCCTCCTCAGTTTCGATCGAGATGAACTCCACCCTCGCACCGAACCGCTCCGCTAGCTCGAGCAATTCCTGCACGACGTCCTTGCTCTCGACGAGCGTCAGCCTAGTTTCGCCACAGCTGGGACAGGATCGCCCCGCCAGCTGCTTCTGGTAAGTTTTGATATCGTCAACGGTTTCACGCAGCTCGTGCCTGCAAGCTTGGCATCGCGCGAGCGCACGGCTCCTCCGCAGGTCCTCCGAGATAAGGAGCAGCTCGACCGCCCCCAGCTCGAGGGAACGTCTGATATCCCGCTCGCCGTATGTGACCAATCCCTTGCCCGCGACGAGCTCCTCCATGAAGCGCTGGATGAGGGATTTTTCCTTCAGGATGTCGAGATCGGCGAGCACCTCACCCGATTTGTTGACCACTTCCTTTATCCCCTGCTCATCGGTGTAGCCGGTATCGAGCACCCCAGCGATCTTCCGCTTGATTCCATCGTGCAACAATTCACTTTTCAAGAATTCATCTTTAGTCCGCCCAGGCCCACCGACTAGGATCGCCCGCAGGTCAGGGATCTGCGAAAATATATCGTTGGCGGCTTCCGCAACCCTTTTCGCATACTCATGAGCAGCGATTTCTATCAACCGCTCGAACCGTCGTGCAGACTGCCCTCCCTTGCCGTGTTTTCCTGGAACGCCGGAGGTCAACCTTCTCACGATCTCGATGTGTTTGCCCCGCAGGGTCGCGAGCGTCGCCTCCCGCCGATCCATGACGAGCACCCCCACGTTCTCCTTAATCTGAAGCATCTCGCGCAGCGGCTCGAGCACGAACTCTTGGTCGCAGCGATACATCCTGATGGTCACCGGTTCAGGGGGCTCGACCCAATAAAGCTTGATGTCGGCGGTGTCCTCACGCCCGGCCACGTTGCCACAAAATATGGCCATCCCGTTCGGAGGGGGGCGCCTGTGGGCGTCGGTGTAGGTGCGCAGGAACTGGGTGATCCGCTCGAGGGCGCCTATCACGTTCTTTCGAGTCGTCTTCGATTTTATGTTGGCCGCTGTCCCCTGCTCATCCCGAAGCTGTTGGACGACCTTGGTGAGCTCGAAATCTGGGGTAATATAGACCGAGATGAGTTCAGTCCCTCGGCCGCGCTTGCCAGCCAGATCTTCGAGCATCCGCCTGAATTGGTAACGCGCCTTGGTATCTACGGGCATTCGCATCGCCGTCATAAATTTCGACCGCGAGTGTTAATAACATGTTGCCGAACTTATCTTGGCGATTGGATGCGCGTGACCCTCTGCTTTGGCGGCTCGATCTTAGCACCCGAGGAGCTAGACATGGATTGCATTCGAGCGGTAGCTCAGATGTTGCGTGCGCTCAAGTCGCAGAAGCATGAAGTCCTTGTCGTTACTGGCGGGGGGAGGCCCTCGCGCAAGTACATCGAAGCGGCACGAAAATTGAAGGCATCAAACACCTACTGCGACATCATGGGCATAGATGTCACGCGCCTGAACGCCCGCCTGATGATTGCCGCCCTCGGCGATCTCGCGGAGCGGGAACCCCTCGCTACATTTGAAGCGGCGATTAGGGTAACGCTCAAGGGCAAGGTGCCCGTGATGGGCGGCGTAACGCCAGGCCAAACCACCGATGCGGTCGCCGCGATGTTGGCAAGCTCGAGCAAGTCCGAACTTTTGGTTTTCTTCACGGATGTGGGTGGGGTCTACACGGCCGATCCTAAACTCAACCCAAGAGCGAAGAAGCTCGAGGTGATAACCGTGCGGGAGCTCATGAGGCTGGTGACGGTCAAAAAAATGAAACCGGGGATTAGCATGGTTATCGACCCCGTGGGCGCGAAGCTCATCCAGCGGACGGGCATCCGAACGCTTGTGCTGGGGAGGCGCGATATCAAACGCTTACCGGAGATTTTAAGGGGAGCGAAGCATAGTGGCACCACGATTGTGCCCGGATGATAAGATGCCCGAGGACCATCGGCACTGCATTGTTTGCGGAAGGGCGATTGAGCAGGATAAATTTTTCTGCTCACCCTCATGCGAGGACGTCTTCAAAAAACAACGGAAACGCATGGCGCGCAGTAGGTTAATCATGATGCTTATTTTCATCGCGCTCTTCTTGCTGATCTTGTTCTCCGTCTAACCAAACCGCTTCGTGGGCCAGTTATCAGAAGGGTTAGCGCAGGCTTTTGGATGTCGATGACCTCAACCTTACGCCCGGCGCTGGCGGTCTCCTTTATCACCCTCACATCTTCGGGTGCGAGTTCGAATCGCTTTCCGCCCGCGCGGAGCTTGATTTTCCCCTTGGCCAGTTGCTTCGCAAGATCCTCCGGCTTCGCCTCGCGCAAGGCTTGCACGATCAGCTTCACGTCTGCGTGTAGGCGCGGCCCTAGCTTTGCCAGTTCGGGTTCGACTGCGAGCACGCGTTCGGCCAACTTCGGCTTGCCGACTTTGATGTTGAGCTTGCCCACGCGCATGGTACCGGCGATGTCGTCCCCTACCTCTTTGAGCATCTTCGCCGTCTCCCTACTGGAAGTGTAAATCACGACCGATGGGAGCTCCCTGCTCAGCGCCATCTTGCGCTCGGACTTGAACTGCCGGAGGGTACCCACGATCAAGTTCATGAGTTCGCCGGCTCGCTCGGCTGATTCATCGATAAACTTCTTGTTTACTTCGGGCCAGCTTGACATGTGAACGCTTGGGTACGGGTGATCCTTGCCAAAGTAGGTCTGATAAATCTCCTCGGAGAAGTGCGGCGTGAAGGGAGCGAGCAGTTTGGCGGCGGTCAGCATAACGTGGTAAAGCGCGTAACGTGCGGCGTCGGCAGTGAGATCGTCACCGTAGAGGCGATGTTTGACTTCCTCGATGTACATGTCGCAGAGCTCATGCCACACGAAGGTCTGGATCGCGCCCATCGCGTGGTTGAATTGGAAGTCCTCGAGCCAGCCCGTGGTCTGCCCGATCAGGCGGTTGAGGCGGCTCAGGATCCAACGATCGATGGGCCTGAACTTGAGCTTCTTCGGGTCGAGCTCGGCAATTTTCGCGTTCAAGTGGGGTCCGGCGAAACGCGCGGCGTTCCAGAACTTGCGCATAAACCGGTAGCCGAAGTCTACGTCCTTCCAGCTGAAGGGGATGTCAGAACCTGTGGAGGCACCTATCACTGCCCACTGACGGAGGGCATCGGTACCGTACTTGCCCCGTGCCATGGTCGTGTCGACGTAGTTGCCGAGCGACTTCGACATCTTTCGCCCGTCCTCACCAAACACCATGCCGTTAATGAGCACCGTGCGATAGGGCGTCTCGCCCAGCAGCGCTAGGTGTCGGACGAGCAGGTAGTAATCCCATGTGCGGATGATGTCAGTCCCATTGGGCTGGAGGTCCGCCGGGAAAAGACGTCGATCGAGCTTGGGCCAGCCGGCATGGACGGCGATCGTTATCGAGCTATCCATCCAGGTGTCGAGCACATCTTGCTCGGGTTCGAAGCTTTCTCTACCGCACTTCGGGCATCGCTCGACCGGTGGTTTATCCTTCGCGGGGGTCACGGGCAGTTGTCTCTCCTCGGCGACGATGGGCTCCCTGCAGCCCGTGCAGTACCATGCCGGAATCGGGGTTGCGAAGATCCGCTGCCTCGAGATCACCCAGTCCCAGTCCATCGATTCAGCCCAGTCGATCAACCTCTGCCGCATGTACTCGGGAACCCAACGAACTCCCTTGGCGCCCTCGATAACCTTGTCTTTCAAATCTAGCACGCGCATGAACCACTGAGGCTTCGTCAGAATCTCGACCGGTGTCTTGCACCGCCAGCACGCTCCGACGCTTTGAGCCAGCTTCTCCTGCTTCATGAGCAGTCCTGCCTTGCGGAGGTCATCGACAATCGCGCGCTTGCACTCCTCGAGCGTAAGCCCAGCATATTTGCCAGCCGCCTTGCTCATGTTCCCTTTTTCATCGATGAGCTTGACCACGGGTAGCTTGTGGCGCTTCACCCAGCGCACATCGGTTTTATCGCCGAAGGTGCAGACCATCACCACTCCCGTGCCGAACTCGGGGTCGACCTCGTGGTCCTCGATGAGCTCGACGACTTGGCCGAAGGGGGGCACCTCGACCTTTTTTCCAATGTATTTCCCGTAGCGCTCGTCTCCGGGGTAAACCGCCACGACCACACATGCGGGGAGATACTCGGGTCGGGTGGTGGCGATGGTAAGGTACTCGTCCTCGCCGTGCAGCTTGAACTTGATGTAGCTGAGCGTCGCCTCCCGGTCCTCATACTCCACTTCGGCATCTGCTATCGCTGTTTCACATCGAGGGCACCAGTTGACAGGGTGCTCGCCCCGATAGATCAAACCACGCTTGTAGAGCTGCACGAAGGAGAGCTGGGTTCGCCCGTAGTAGTCCGGGTCCATCGTCCGGTACTCGGTAGACCAATCGATTGAAAAGCCAAGCGAGTTCATCTCCTCCCGCATATGGGTGATGTTATCCTCGGTCAGCTTGATGCAGAGCTCACGGAATTTTTCAGGCGGGAGATCACCCTTGCGGATTCCATAGCGCTTTTCGACTTGGACCTCAGTCGGCAACCCGTGACAGTCCCAGCCCTGCGGGAAAAACACGTTGAACCCGCGCATTCGCTTGTAGCGGGCGACGATATCAAAGTAGGTCCAGTTTAGGGCG
>JAGMBM010000158.1 GCA_023129675.1 Hadesarchaea archaeon
GATAGCTCACGATGAATAGGACAACCACGGCAACAATTCGCCAAGTGAGCGATTTTGTCAGGCTTCGCACCCTACTCTCCGTCAAGACCTGCATCATTTATCCCCGAGGAACTCTTTCTTGATCGCGCAGAAGATATCCTGTGGCGTCTGTATGTCATAATCCATGTTTACAGTCACCAGCATGGCGTTTTCTTGGTGGTCGCCTGATTAATTACATATAATGGCATTTAAGAAGTATAGCCGCGCCTGAGTTTGAGCCAGTTTATTTTAAAGCTCGGAGACATATTGTAAGGAGCTAAAATGGCGAGAATTAGCATCATTGGCAGCGGTGTCGTGGGGACGATTATCGGCAACGGATTTAAGAAGCTTGGCAATGAAGTGGCGTTTTATGACGTTAGCGAAAAAAGAGTTCAGGAACTTCGTGATTTAGGTTTCGAAGCCACCATAAACCTAGCTCAGGCAGTTCAAAAATCAGACGTTTCATTCGTATGCGTGCCAACGCCCACAAAGGACGGAAAAATTGATTTAAGCTACATCAAGTCGGCGACAGAAAATTTAGCCAGATGTTTAAAGGAAAAAAGTGATTATTACGTCGTGGTTGTTAAGAGTACCGTGGTGCCCACAACTACTGAAAAAGTGGTTATCCCGCTCTTGGAAAAAAACTCCGAGAAAAAAATTGGCGAGACGATTGGAGTTTGCGTGAATCCCGAATTTTTGACCGAGATCCATCGTTCTTGGACCGATGAGAACATATTTACCCGGGATTTCTTTAGTGAGGAAAGAATTGTTATCGGGGAGTTTGACAAGAGATCAGGGGACATGCTTCAAACATTATACGAACCTCTAAAAGTCCCGATCTTTCGGACCGATTTGAAAACGGCTGAGATGATTAAGTATGTGAGCAACTGCGCTTTGGCTAGCCGAATCTCCTATTGGAATGAGATCTATTACACCTGCCAAAAACTTGGGGTAGATTCAAACTTTGTTGCTCAGGTTGTCGGGATGGACAAACGGATTGGGAAATACGGGACAATCCATGGAAAGGCCTTTGGGGGGAAATGTCTCCCTAAGGATCTAGAAGCATTCATTGGTCTTGCGGAGGAAGTGGGTTATGAACCAAAACTCCTCAAAGCGGTTGCTGAGATCAATAGAAAAATCGGGAAAGAAAGAGGAATTAGAGAATAGGGGATTACATGAAAGTGATAATCCCGGCAGCGGGCATGGGAACGAGACTCCTACCTGCGACCAAAGAGCAGCCAAAGGAGATGTTACCGCTTTTCGCTAGGGCTTCTGGTGGTCAAGTATGCTTAAAGCCGTTGCTTCAGCTTGTGTTCGAGCAACTTTATGACATCGGATTTCGCGAGTTTTACTTCATCATAGGGAGAGAAAAACGCGCCATTGAGGATCATTTCACTCCCGAATTTGGTTATGTTGACATGCTTAAGCGGAAGAAAAAAAATGAGCTAGCAGATGAGCTCGGAAAATTTTACCAAAAAATCGAGAACTCGTCGATAGTGTGGGTTAACCAACCGGAACCGAAGGGCTTTG
>JAGMBM010000159.1 GCA_023129675.1 Hadesarchaea archaeon
GTGACCAGTGAAACTGAGACCCCTCTGAACAACGGCACTCTGTACGTAAGGGTGGTAGGCACCACTGTAGGCGACCTCAATAACGGCCCGTTCAACGTCGACATTACATTCCTCGCGGGCTCCGAGGGCTTCGCCCACGTTCCCACGGGCAACCACCCAATTGAAATAGATGGCTCAATACTTGTAGCCGAGGCGCTCCCCTGGGTCGATTATTACCCACCGGACCCGGTCATTACCGTGCGCGTGCCCGGCTGGGGCGTGGCCGTATCGATCTCGCCCAGCGAGAACAGCGGGCCGCCCGGGGCGACGCTCGAGTACATCGTCACTGTCAAGAACACGGGCACCCTTGAGGATAACTACTCCCTAACGGTGAGTGACGACGCTGGCTGGAGCCTATTACTTTCCGAAAATCGATTCGAGAAGGTCCCACCCGGCGAGGACAATACAACAACGTTAAATGTCATGATCCCTGGAAACGCTGAGCCCAGCACCGAGGACAACATAACTGTTACCGTCACCTCGCAGGCGGATACGAACGTGAGCGATTTAGACACGTGCATAGCTCACGCGAAGGAAGTGAGGCGTAGGGTGGAAGTGTCAATTTCACCGAGCTACCAAAGTGCCCCAGTTGGAACGACGCTCAGCTACACGGTCATCGTCAGAAATACCAGCAGCGTCGTGGACAACTATGCCCTGACGGTGAGCGACAACGCCAACTGGAGCCCATCGCTTTCCGAAAATCGATTCGAGAACGTCGCGCCAGACCAAGACAGGACGGCAACGTTAAATGTTACGATCCCCGAAAACGCGGAGCCTTGCACGGAGGACAACATAACTGTTACCGCCGCCTCACAGGGGGATAACACGGTGGAGAACTCCGCCAGCTCCATAGCGCATGCGATTATCAGAGAGGTTGAAATTACAATATCGCCGAGCTGGCAGAGGGGGGGACCCGATAAAAATATTTGGGGTGAGTATGACCTCGAATACACCGTGACGGTCACGAATAGGAGTACCCAACCCGACAATTACACCTTGACGGTCAACGATACCCTCGGCTGGGATCTGAGGCTTGTGGGGAGCCTCCTCTTGGAAGTGCCCGCCGAGGAAAACAGGAGTACGACACTTTACGCCAAGGTGCCCGCAGAGGCAGAGCCAGGTACAGAAGATACCATAGTCGTCACCGCCACTTCTTGGACCGATAGCAGGGTTACTAACCGCGCGAGCTGCGTGGCCCAGTCAGGTGTGGTTGTATTCGAGGTGTCGATATCGCCGAGCCAGCAGAGCGGGTTATATTCTTATAACATCTTGGATTATTATGACCTCGAATACCTTGTGTGGATCACGAATAGGGGTACCATACCCGACAGTTATGCCTTGACGGTCAACGATACCCTCGGCTGGGATCTGGGGCTTGAGTTCACCCAGAGAGTGCCCGCCGGGGAAACCGAGAACGCATCACTTTATGTTAGAATGCCTCATGATGCAGAGCCAGGTACGAAAGATAAAATAACCGTCGTCGCGACCTCTCGAACCGACAACACGGTTAGCGATAACGCGATCTGTATAGCTCGCGCTGCCCTAGTGGACATGGATGTCACGATCTCGCCAAGCTATCAGAGGGGTTACCCCGGGGAGACCATTGTTTATCGCCTGACGGTTAAAAACACGGGCGACGAAGACATACACACAATATACAATTTACCTCCACCTGGTGATAATGCCGGCTGGGGCCCGACGCTCGATGATAATAAGCTTACCATCCCATCGGGTGAAAGTGCAACGACCAAGCTCAGGGTCAGGATCCCGGATAGCGCTACGCACCGCACAATGGATAATTTGACCGTTCTCGTGTCGGCGCCGTCCCAAGTATTTCCAACCGTGGATAAGGAAGTCAGCGCCATAGCCCAGGCTGAAACCCTTAGGCTGTTCATCTCGCCGGGCGAGGATAGCGCAAGGCCTGGGGAGAACCTCACCTTCACCGTGTTGGTCACGAATGTGGGCATCGAAAGCGACGACTATGCTTTAGAGGTCAACGACGACGCGGGTTGGGGGCTTGAGCTCTCGGGAAACTCCTTCATGGACGTCCCACCGGGCGAATGGAGGCTAACAACCCTAAGCGTCGCGATACCCGAGAACGCGACTGGTGGCACGGAGGATAATGTAATAGTTACCGTTATTCCTGGAGCCGGCCCCGCGGCGAGTGAGTCGAAGAACTGCGTCGCGATCGCGGCCCCGCCGGGCGTCAGGGTCTCGGTCTCGCCCGAGAGTCAGGGTGAATCGGCAGGGGCGAAGCTTAGCTATGCTGTCATCGTCAGGAATTTCGGCACAGAAAATGATAGCTACGACCTGACCGTTAGCGACACGCAGGGCTGGGTCGACAATATAACGCTCTCAGAGAACTTGCTGGTGGTCCCCGGGCTCGAGCGCAGGAGCGCCATTCTAGAGGTCGCCATACCCCACGAAGCGGTGAGAGGCATCGTTAATGCAATAACCGTCACCGCTACCTCGAGGGAGAATGTGGAGAATGAAGCGGTGAGTTCCAGCGCGAGCTGTGCGGCGCACGTGGAACCCACGGTCGTCAAAGGGGATGAAATGACTTCAAATGCATTCATCGTCCGAGGGGATGCAACGGCCCACAATGTCGATGCTGGAGATGAGGGAGACGATCCACCAGAGGTATTTTACTCATCGGGCGACTACCCACCCCTGATGGTGGCAAGGAGGGTCGAAAACGGTGCGGTGGTCGCTGCCGGCCTCGTGTCCACTTGTCGCGATGGAAGGTGGAAACCCAAGGACCCCCCTCCTACGGCAAAATTCGACGTGCTCCTCGACATGGCATTTAGGTGGATGAAGCCTGATAACACGGCTCCGATTAAGGTGCTCTGGTACGGTGAATACGGGGTCGGGGTTCGCCCGGATAATGAAAATTATTACGTCGAGAATGGTGTCTATAATGACACTATTCTGACCTCATTGCTAATCGAAGCGCTTACGGCCAGCGGGTACACGATGGAGGACACTATGGACGGCGAGATTACGCTGATTACCTCCAGCTTACTTGAGAACTACGACATCCTGGTCATACCTGAGCTCCAGCTTGGTGGTCAATGGTCGAACGGGGGAGACACGAGCTTGCTACCGGATGCGGACGTCGAGGCCATCAAGAGCTTCGTCGAGGGGGGCGGAGGTCTGCTCATCATGGAAGGCACTGACTACTTTGGCCATAACTTCTACAGGGTGCAGAACAAGATCCTTATGGGGCTTGGCATTGACGATGTCTACTTCCAGTCAGATCAAGTTAACCAAGACGCTGTCTACGCGTTCAATGCTGAGGTTATGGATGTGGACTTCGGGGAGAATTATCGAGAGGCAACGGGTTTAACCCAAGTTTGGGTATACAGCGCCTGCTCTCTCGTAGTCAAGCCTGAGAAGAAAGAGCTAGATGTTTCCATAGAATTCATCTCTCCAAGCTACATGGAAGACCTGCCCGGGGAGACGCTTACCTACACTTTAACCATAACCAACACGGGCAAGCTCGACGACGCTTATATCTTGGATGCCGCGGACAATGCCGGCTTTGTGTTTAGCGTCTCGCCCTCCAAGATGGTCCTTTCAGCAGGGGCATCTGATAATGCTACGCTTAGCGTCACGATACCTGAGGGTGCGCCGCGGGGCATGGAAAGTAGGATAACAGTTGCGGTGACCTCAGTGGGGGATCCAACGCTTGGCGATGTAGCTTGCGGTGAAGCTTGGACTGGTGCCTTGGGCGTCAGCGCCTCAATCGATCCGACATCTAAATCCGGCGCGCCGGGGGAGAACCTCAAATTCTACGTCTACATCACGAACACTGGCGATTTTGAGGACAATTATACCCTTGGGGTTAGCGACGACGGCTGGGGACCAACGCTCTCACGGGACAACCTCACCATACTCAAGGGTAGAACCAAGTTTGCGGTCTTGAACGTCATCATCCCGAAGAGTGCGGCGAGCGGTGCGGAGGACAACATAATCGTCACCGTGACCTCGCAGACCGATAACACCGTGAGCGCTGAGAACTCGGTCAAAGCGCATGTGGCTATCATCCAAGGCGTAGATGTATCGATCTCGCCGACATCTAAGTCTGGTGCGCCGGGCAACGAGCTCAACTTCTCCGTGAGCGTCACAAATACGGGCACGGGCACGGACACATTCAGTTTGACCGCTTCTGATACGGAAGGCTGGAGTCCAACCCTCTCGCTCACGTCGACCACGTTAGCCGGAGGGGCTTCAAGAACGGGCATCCAGCTCAGCGTCAAGATCCCTGACGACGCGGCCGAGGGCGACTCGACGACGATAACCGTGACAGCGTCCGGAACCGGCTATGAGGACAGCGCTAGCTGCACAGCTCGCGCTTTCATCAGAGGGGTTGAGATTTCGATTTCACCCGAAAGCCGAACCGGTTCACTTGGGGAAACTATCACATTCACCGTTACGGTCACCAATACCAGCGAGGTCGAGGATAGCTATGACCTAACCGTGAGCGACGACGCGGGCTGGGGGGCTGAGCTCTCGGACGACCTGCTGACGATCCCAGCCGGTGAGGACGGCACCACAACCGTGAGCGTCACCGTGCCGAGCGACGCGACCGAAGGCGAGTCGACGACGATAACGGTTATAGCGACCTCAAGGGATGATCCCACGGCGAGAGATACCGCCACGTGCACGGCGGAGGCACGTGAAAAGCCCCTAGGACTCCCCATTGTACCCATCGGAGTTGGGGGAGCGGCAATAGGGGCAGGGGTCGCGGTCACGCTGCTACTGAAGAAGGGAATGATCTCCATACCATTCCTTCGCTCGCGCCGGAAGGGCATGTTTTCAAGTATGGACTGGAGCCAGTCCCGCCCATCGAAGCGAAGCCTGCTCAACCCGCGACCGTTCCACCCCAACCAGGCGAGGGCGCGAAAACCCTCCAAAAAGTGGTTGTGATGTCACTTATGTATGTCGAGGGGGTGCGACAATATTAAATAGCCAGATTATCAATCTCTTTTGGGACATTGGGGGATTATAGAGGAGGAAACAAGTGAGAGCTGGACGATTTAGAGCTGCCCTGCTGTCGATCTTGATTATTGCTTCACTGATGACGCCAGTTATGATGCTTTTATCGGTGGGCCCAGCATCTGCAGAGCCAGGGTCTGGTTATCTTGTCATTGAAGGGAGTGATACCGCTTACAACAGAGACTGGTACCCGGAGATACCGCCCCCACGGGTATATGAAAGCAGTCCCCCCGCAATAGCTGCAAAGAGGATTGGCTCAGGTGCAGTGGTCGCCGCTGGCATCGGCCGAACAACCAACGGAGGGATAGCATACCCTACCGAACAGAGATGGGAGACCGGCGAATTAGATGTCTTGTTCGATAAGGCATTCCAGTGGATGAAGGAGGGCGCGACTAATGTGCTCTGGTATGGGCACCATGAGGAGGGCGCTACAACCTACAACCGCCTCGTCTATAATTATGCTGATAGGGGCTCTTGGTTGATCGATAGCCTAAGGACTAAGGGGTACACGGTGGACAATACGGTCGGTACGGCCGACCTGATTACCTCAAGCCTGCTAGCACCCTACGAGATCTTGGTCCTACCTCAGCTCCAAGGCGGACCGACGGGAGGGGACCCGGACCTCCTGCCTAGTGAAGCCGTGACGGCCATCAAGGACTTCGTCGAGGGGGGCGGGGGGCTATTCATCATGGAATCAGGCGACTACGATGGCTACAACTACTTCAAAATACAGAACAAGATCCTTGAAGCGCTTAATTTCGGCCTTTTCTTCCAACATGATACGATATTTGATCCCGAGAGTGATGATGAACGTTATATTACTGCGATTGTCACCGACGACGAATTTGGGACTGAGTACAAAGCGGAAACCGGGAAGAACACGATAAAGCTTTATAAGGTTGCCACTCTGGAGTTGCCCGAACCTGGAGTGGTAGTTGGGATCGCACCAAGGTACCAAGCAAGTTTGCCGGGCTCGACGCTCACTTTCACAATCAGCGTGTTTAACAAAGACGAGGTCGAGGATACCTACAGCTTGACCGTAAACGACGATTTGGGCTGGGGGCTATCGCTCTTGGAGACTTCATTGAACGTTCCGGGTAGAGAAACTAAAGAAACAACGTTGAGTGTCACCATACCCATTGGTGCGACCATCGACGCCGAGGACGATATAGTAGTCACAGCCACTTCAACAGTGAAGGACGGTGTAAGCGACACCGATGCCAGCATAGTGCGTGCGGCAAGGATAACCACGCCGCCGGTAGATGATACTTACACACATGAAGCTAGAGCCACGACAAAATTTGGGGACAAAAAAACCCTTTACACAGGATGGTACGACGACGGCTCGGAGAGGACATTGCTGAAGTTCGACCTTAGTGGTCTCCCAGGCGACTTGAGTATAGGCAAAGCGAAGCTCTGGATTTATAATTATTCCCTAACTGAGGGAGGGTCATCCGGTGTGAAATGCCACCGCGTCGATGACGATGACTGGAGCGAGGGAGCGGTGACATGGAACAGCCAACCGGCCTATGGGGCCCAGCTCGGTGATCCCGTGCCGGTAACAGATACCGGCTGGTTCTCTTGGGATGTCACGAGTTTTGTCCAAGAGGAGTTTGGAGGGGACAAAAAGGTCAGTTTCAGCTTGATCGATATTGAGGAGGACACCGAAGTGAGTCACTCAACCTGGTTTGCCTCCAAGGAATATGACGACTCAGAGAAGTGGCCATATCTCGAAATCCCTCTCCCTTACGCAGTAAACGTGACCATCACGCCTTGGATCCAAGACATTTCAGCCGGTGGGACCTTAACCTATACCGTCACCGTCCAGAACGTTGGCAGCGAAACCGATAGCTACAACCTGAGCGTCACGGACACCCAAGGTTGGGAACGGGTGATTGCGCAAAACCTATTCACTAACGTCCAGTACGGCGAAAGCAAAACCACAACGCTCACCGTTACCGTACCGAGCGATGCTTCCTCCGGCACCAAGGATACGATAACTGTGACTGCTACCTCCCAAGCTGATCCAACCGTGAGCGACTCCTACGACAGCATAGCACGTGCGTTTGAGGGGGTCAAGCTGTCGCCGGACGACGATGCCCACGTGTCCTCGGGTTTCGTGGACAGCATCTACGGTGGCGAAGATACCCTCTACCTCCGGAGCGATACGAGGGACTTCAAAAACCAGCGGATGTTCCTGAAGTTCGATCTCTCAGCGATTCCATCGGATGTAACAGTTATCGAAGCAGAGGTCTGGCTCTGGAGCCAGAGAGCCGAGCTCGCGGATATAAATGCACAGTGCTGGAGCGTGACGGATGATGTATTCTTGGATGAGGTTCTGATAACATGGGGCACCCAGCCAGACCTTGTGGCACTCCTTGATACGGTTGCCCTAAAATATTCACCACCCTCGGAGGGCATGTGGGTCCTCTGGGACGTCACCGAGTTCGTAATAGATGAGTTCGCGGGCGATAAGAAGGCGAGCTTCGGCATAAGGGCTGAGGTTGAAGACCTAAGCGGGCGGTATAGGTTTAACTCGAAGGAATGGTCGGGGGAGGATAAGGATCCCCACCTCAAAATTTTATACACAACTATATCCCCAGGCGTTGATATATCGGTCTCGCCCAGCTCCAAGAGCGACTCTCCGGGATCAAAGCTCACCTACACAGTCACCGTCGTAAACGAGGGCGACGCCGAGGACACGTACGATTTAACGATAACCGACCCCCTAGCTTGGGGTGCGACCGTCTCTCCGACCTCGCTCACGATCGGGGCCGGGGGCAGCGGCACCGCTACTGTGAGCGTCACTATTCCCGATGGCACGGCGGACGATACAGAGGACGAGATAACCGTCAGGGTGACATCCAGGACGACTTCAACGGTGAGCGACAGCGCCACATGCACGGCGCGCGCGACCGTAGAGGGAGAGGGGTTGCCGATGACCTTGATAGCAATCGTGGTTGTAGTCGTGGTGATTGTGGTGGTTGCCGCCTTGGTTCTCTTGAGGGGCAGGAAGGCCGCTCCGAGTTGGTCAGGCTGAGTAGGACCGCCCCTTATTTTTTCTGGAGGTAAATTGGAGGCAGATGATGGATGAAAATGACCGCGAAGCAGTGATAAAGGGCATTTTAATATCAATCCTGATAATTACGGCGACGTTGCCATTTCTAACCCCGAGTTCTGTGGCGGCGGAGAATTCCGAATCCATCATCATAATCCGCGGCGGCCCTTCGGCTTACAACAAGAGCAGGATAAATACCCCCCCACCCTATCGCAAGTATGTGGCTGGCGATTACCCGCCGGTCATGATCGTGACTAAATATGGAACTGGGGGGGTCGCCGCCGCCGGCATGGCGGCCACGCTCAAAAATGGAAGATGGAACGGTCTCGCCAACCCGGGTCCGCACCTTGATGTCTTGCTCGACAAAACCTTCCGATGGATGGCGCCCGGCGCGGAAAGGGTGCTCTGGTATGAGGGCTACGGTATATATGCGGATCAAAAAATCACGGGCAACGCTTCAGAATTGGGAGATGCGCTTGGAGCGGTCGGTTACACGGTAATCGCGGACAGCACCCAGCCGATCTCAGCTATCGACCTCAGCGCTTATGACATCGTCGTAATACCAGGGATACAACTTGGCGATCAGTATTCAGGCGGCGATCCAAGCTTGCTACTGGATGACGATGTCACCGCGCTCGTCAACTTCGTCAGCGCTGGCGGGGGTTTGCTCGTGATCAACAACGCAGACTATGCCGGACATAACTTCTACGAGGTGAGCAACAAGATCCTCGCGAGTTTCGACTTTCCGTACCTCTTCCAGAGCGACACGCTAGCGGACCCCACCACTTGGGCTTCGGATAGTTACACATACGAGGTCGATACCACCACTGAAATAGGTGAGCTCTACCAGGCCTCGACCGGAAACGATGTAATTGGATTTTACAAACCCCATTCGCTGGCACAACCTACGCCATATAGAGTGGCTGCATCGATAGTCGAAACCACGCCGACCCAGAGCCCCCAAGTAACCCCGGGCTTCAGGCCCACGATGGCCACGGCAAGACCGGGTGAGGACATCCAAATCGTCATAGGGGTCCTAAATTTTGGTCTCGTGAAGGATAATTACACGATATCCGCGGTCGATGACCTAGGATGGCAGATAGAAGTTTCGCCAACCACGCTCAAGGAGGTTCCCGCAGGCGGAGGAAGTGACGTTACCGTCGAAATCACCGTTGATCCTGCCCTAGATGATAAAGTTCAGAACCTAGTCGCGATCACCGTTACCGGCACCGGGGTTGAGGAAACGGTGACGATATCCACTGCTCCATATTTCCCATTATCGGAGCCTCCGTACGATTTGCTTCCCGACGACCATTCACTAATCCGCAAAAGTTCGATCTTTTACCAGTTCAGCACTACGTCGCTCCTCGTCGAGCCTCCAGCCCGACCTATCATCATCGGAACTGAAACCGCTAACACGCTTGACGAAAGTTATAGGGAACCGTACCCCGTGCCCATCGGCAGGGGCGAATTTCCAGCCATAGCGGCTGCCGCGGAGGTCGAAGATGGTCGAGTCATTGTTTATGGCCCCGGGCCCAGCTTCCGAACCGTGCCGACCTCTCACTTCGGCATCGAATCCTTAAGAATGGAAGAACTCACTTTCGACATGTTGGGCTGGTTGGCGCATTGGGGGGATGTAGCGCAACAAAAGGTGCTATTTTACTGGACCCCCTCCGATGCCTTTCACAGTGCAGATGTGTGCTCCGAGTTGATAAGCTACTTGCGGGAGAAGGGTTATACCGTCCACACCTACACCGATGGGATAACTGCCGCACGCCTCGCGCCCTACAGTGTGTTTATGTTCATCGGCCCGGAGCGGGCTTTCACGAACGCTGAGATCTCGATAATCAGGGACTGGGTGCGCGCCGGCGGAGGCCTGTTCCTCAGCGATCAAGCCGACTACGGAGAGTACTGCAGGGCCGTCTATAACAACCCGATCCTCGAAGCTCTTGGGGTTAACATCAGGATACAGGATGACCAAGCGACCGACAACGAAAAATATAACCGCTGGCCTTGGGACCTGCGCGTTTACCTCGTGGACCACCCAGTTTGGTACCCCCCTTATGCGGTTTCAGCGAGTGCGGGGCCGGGGGCGCAGACGGTAAATACTGGGGGAAGGGCAACTTTCACCTTGACGATATACAACGATGGCACTGAGGCGGGCAACTTTGAGATTGAGGTTACCAGCACGAAGGGCTGGCCTTTTGTGCTTGAGCGCGAGGAGGTAACTTTGGCTAGCGGACAGATAGAAAATGTTGAAATAATAGTGGACACCCCTCCGGCGGAGAACCTAGAAAGGGATAACAAAAGATTAGACAGTAATGATTACACCGTCAAAGTGACTGGGGCTGGGGTATCTGCTGAGACGAGTTTCAGGCTAATCGCCCAAATAGAAGAGGAGCTCCCTTCTGAAAAACCGTGGGCGATAATTGCAGCGGCGATTGTTATTATCGTTATCATTGCGGCGGCAGCAT
>JAGMBM010000016.1 GCA_023129675.1 Hadesarchaea archaeon
AAGATAAACAAGGCCGCTGCGAGTGCTTCGGCAGTGCTTAGCGTAGTAGGACGTCCGTAGTGGGTGGGGTTTGCAGCGACCAGATAAGGCAAGGCACGGGGCACCATTCGCGCTCGGATGCGGGAAATCTGTTCGATTTGCTTCCAAGAGCAATCGAGCGCCACTAATCCTTGTTTCCCCGCAATCTCGGCGTCCTCTCCAGAAAGCGCCCGTTCCGCAAATGGATCAAGCAAGATTGCGTTTCCCGGCAACCCCTGGGGCTGAAAGACCATCTGAATTTTCCCAAATCGATGTAGGCGCATCGCAGTGCACTTCTTCGGGTCGCATTCCCGAGCGTTGTACACAACTAGTTCCATCGGTCTCGGTCATACTTGAGTTTAATAAACCTTTAAGTCATGATCGAATAAGGCGGGTTGGGCACCCCATGGTCAAGCGAGTGCTTTCCAACGTGACCATTCTCGAGGGCGAGGAGCTTGAGCTCACACGAGGCTACCTCGTGGTCCGTGATAGCTCGATTGAAAAAATTTCTGAAGGCTCCCCCTCGGGGCGGGCCATCGATCTAAAAGGAGGGTTCATTTTGCCCCCCTTCGTGAACGCGCATACCCACGTTGCCGATTCCGTTGCCAAGGAGCTTTACCTCGGCAGGACACAGCCCCGGGTAGTCGGCCCAGGCGGGGAGAAATTTCGTGCTTTGGGCTCACGTTCGCGCAGCGAGTTGCTCGCATCGATTCGCGCGACGCTTCAGGACATGTTTCGCACCGGCACTCTAGCCCACTGCGATTTTAGGGAGGGTGGAGCGAAAGGGGTCGAGCTCCTTCGGGAGGCATCGCACAAGGCGGTAAAATCAATTATCATGGGGCGCCCGTTCGCGCTCGAAGAACTGAACATTGTTTTAAAAAAATCAGATGGGATCGGTTTGCCTTCGCTCGACGCTTTCGATGAGGAGGGACTTCGATCAATCTCCAAGCAAACTAGACGAGCGAAGAAATTTCTCTCGGTTCATGTTTCCGAGTTAACGTCTGCCCGAGATGAAGTCGAGCGAGCACTAGAACTCCACCCATCTTTTATCGTTCATGCGACCCACGCGAACGAGGAAGATTTCGTTTCGGTACAAAAGAATGGCGTCCCCGTTGTGTTTTGCCCGAGGGCGAACAGCTTGCTGAGCGTCGGTGTACCCCCTATCCACCTCGCACTCGCAGCCAACGCTCGTTTTTGTCTCGGGACGGACAACGCGATGGTTTGCCAGCCGAACATGTTTGAGGAGCTCTCATTCGCTTGGGCGTGTCTGCGCCGCGCCGATCCAGCAGCGGGGGGTGAGGAGGCGCGCAAGCTCCTCAAAGCCGGGACGATTGAACCTCTAAAACTTTTCAATTTACCGTGGGGTCCCATCGAGGAGGGGGGTAGCGCGACATTTATGGTTCTCACCCGCGGAAACAATCTCACAAACCTCACTAACGTGCATGCGGGATTGGTTAATCG
>JAGMBM010000160.1 GCA_023129675.1 Hadesarchaea archaeon
CTAGCGACACGGATGTCCCAAGCTGGAACCCCACGGTTTCTCCGACTTCTCTAACGATCGCTGCCGGGGGGAGCAAAACAGCAACGCTGAGCGTCACCATACCTTCTGATGCATCGTCAGGCACCAAACACACCATAACCATCACGGCCAAGTCTACCGAGGACCCAGCGGTGAGCGACAGCGCCAGTTGTACGGCGCAGGCCACGGTCCAAATGGGGGTGGAGGTTTCCATATCACCCGATAGCAAGAGTGGGGCCCCCGAAGAAACGCTCACCTATGAGGTCACGGTCAAAAATACTGGCTCGATCGACGATACTTACACCCCGAGTGCTGTGGGGGCCGAGGGTTGGTCCGTGAGCATTGAGCCGACATCGCTCATCCTCGCGGCGGGCGCTACGGGCGAGGCCACGCTGAGGGTCGTGGTGCCTCCCGATGCCGTTGAGAACGACTCGATGACGGTCACCGTGAGCGCGACATCTATGGCGTATCCCTCGGTGACCGACAGTGATACCTGCGAGACAATCGTCAAGGGTGTGCCAGTAGTGCCTGGGGTGGGGCTTGCCCTTCCGCTCGCGATCTTGGCGTTCCTGATACTCTTGTTAATACTCCTGCTGGCCTACCTGCTGCGCAGGCGGCGCAGAGGGGTTGCACGGCGAAGGGTGCTCAGAGATGTATGCCTTGGTCTAGGTGCGGCATTACTTGCAATGATCTACCTGCTGGCCGGGCGGCGTAGGGCGGCACGGCGGAGGGTGTTCAACGATGCAAGCCCCGGTCCTAGGAGATGGATCGGGGACCGGGACTGCTGAAGGGGTGAGAACTTGAAATTCGCAAATTTAATAACGGCTTCATCACAGACCTTGGCATGTGGGGGAAGTTGTTGGATAAAAAAGGAGGATGCGTGGGGGGCGAGAGTAGGCGATATTCATTTACGCCGGAGCTCGTCGTACGTCCATTTCGGAAATTTCGCCTCCTTTGTAAAAAAATGACTTGAAAAGGTGGTCGTATGGATATAGTCCAACTTGGTATCGGGTTTTTTGGCATCGGCGTCGCGAGTTA
>JAGMBM010000161.1 GCA_023129675.1 Hadesarchaea archaeon
GCTTGTGGATGCTGCGCAGAAGGAAATACATGCTACGGGGGCATGTACTCAGGTACCGAGCAGTGGAGAGGTACGTAGAGGAAGAGGAATAGCGGTGATGCGGATGAAGCTGAACAGCCCGCTCATCATGGTATTCATCATAGCCATCGTGTGCTTAGTGATATTCTACTTCGAGTCCTGCGAACGCGTCAGCAAGGAGGATTTCGGGGTCAAGGGCGGGAAGGTGTTGGTGGAGCCTTGGCGCTTCATGACATTCATGTTCACACATGACGGGGTGGGACACCTGCTCATGAACCTCACCGCCCTTGCCCTCGTCGGCTCTCTGGCGTTGGGGCTCGGTTTATCCGGCTTATCCTTCGCCGCCGTCTTCCTCGTCGTGGGGCCGCTGACCGTCATGCCCGCGATCCTGCTCTCGAGCCCGTACACGTTTGTCGGGGCATCCGCCGGGATAAGCGGACTTTTCGGCGCTATCTCCGTCAGACTGAAGCGCTACGGCTTCTCGGCGGTTCCATTCTTCATCATATTCGCAATCGCGCTCACGGCAACCCCTGCTGCGGAGGCGCTGTACAGCCAGTCCGCCGCCGCGGCCACCCAGGCATCGATGCACTTCCTTGCATTGGTGCTGGGTGCCGGGCTCGCCGTGAGCTACAGGTATAGAAGACCGAGGAGGTGGTAAATATTCCAGTAAAAACTGGAATTCCGGGCTTGGATGAGTTGATGGAAGGTGGACTCCCAAAGGGGAACCTGATCCTCGTGTCCGGGAAGATCGGAACAGGAACGAGCACCCTAGCAATGCAGTACATCGTCAGGGGGGTAACGGATTACGGTGAGCCGGGCTTATTCGTTTCCCTCGAGCGCGGAAGGGACGCACTGTACCAAGAGACCGCAGGGTTCGGGTGGCCACTCAAGACGTTGGAGAACCAGGGAAACCTCGTGCTGATGGGGGGTCCCATGGGAGAAGTGACGACATTCAAGAAGAAGGTCGGAGCGAAAATCCAGGACTTGATGTCGGAGATAACCGAAGCTGCAGGGAAGATCAGGGCCGACAGGGTGGCGATTGACGGACCATTCCACGAGCTGTTTCCGGACAAGGCCATGTTCAGGCAAGGGTTGACGGCGCTGGTGCGAAGGCTCAGGGAGATGGGGTGCACGACCGTCATCACATCGACCATAGAAGAGGGAACGAGCACACTCAGCAGGTCGGGCATAGAGGAGGAAGTAGCCGACGGCGTGGTCGTCCTGTACTACGAGGGAGACGGCCTGACGCGGGAACGCGCATTGGAAGTCAGAAAGATGAGAGGAACCAAACACAGCGAGGAGCTCCGCTTCTTCGAGATAGCCGACGGCGGGATGAGACTGATCGAGCCGGCGAAGAAGTCGAAGGGGAGCCATAACAACAACCCCAAGTGTCTGTTCTGTGGAGCGCCGCTGGAAAAGCCTATGAACGTTAGGGGAGGCGGACGAGCCAGCTTCTGCGACTCCTGCGCCGAGAAGCTAGAGAAGAAGGGGCTCCTAAAGTGGTACAAGGACAAAACGATAGGGCTGCGGAAGCCGCTGCTACACGTGATTGAGAAATTCTAAGGCAAAACTGAGGCAAAGCTGGCCGAAGCGCGGCATTAGCCCGCGCTACTCCTCCTTGTAGCAGGCGCCGAGGAGGTATATGTCGACGTCCTTCACTCCGTCCACCCCTATGATGCGCCTGCGCAGATCCTTTATCTCGCTGTGGTTTCTGAACCTGCACTTGGCAAGGAGGTCGAACGTCCCAGTGGTTATCTCCCATATGTCGGACACGGACCCATCCCCCTTCAGGACCCTCAGCAGCTTCCCGGTGACCTCCTCCGGGCAGATTATCCCCATGAATCCAACCATCCCGTAGCCGAGCTTCTCAGAGTCAATCTCGGGGGCATATCCAGTGATGATCCCCTTCTCCTCCAAGATCTCCACCCTCAGATTTATCGTGCTTCTCGACTTCGAAAGCTCCTTGGCGAGTAGGGTCGGCCTTGCGCCCACTCCGACT
>JAGMBM010000162.1 GCA_023129675.1 Hadesarchaea archaeon
GTCGAAAAGGCGACGAGTTTGGCTGGCATAATGCTCGAGCTCGGCGGGGTCGCTGGCTCAGGAATGGGCAAACAGATGGCATCTGAAATACTGAATTCGGGCAAGGCGAACCAAAAAATGTGCGAAATCATCGAGGCTCAGGGAGGCAACCCGGACGTGAAGCCGGAGGAAATTCCAATCGGCGATAAAAAGGAGGTCATACTCGCGCTCCACGATGGGTACGTGATAAACATCGATAATGCGTGCATCAACGAGATAGCTCGTACTGTAGGCGCCCCACGCGATAAGGGAGCTGGGTTAAGGGTCATGCTCAAGGAGGGGCGGAAGGTGAGTAAAGATGAGCCAATCCTTGAAATTTATGCGAAACATGAAACGAGACTAGATGATGCATTACGTGTTGCTAAACGTAACCCACCGATAACAATCGGGGGAATGTTGCTCGAGAAGATGACGCACCGTCCTCGCATAGGATGAAATAATGTGGGATGTCCCAAAGGAAGCTGCTTTAATTGCGGCCGACGCGGATGGGCCATTCGAGTTGGTGGCGTTTGACAATGCGCTCAGCAAGGCGGGCATCGCCGAGCTCAACCTAGTATCAGTTTCGAGCGTTTGGCCGATAGGTTGTAAAATCGTCAAGATGCCGAAGCTCGAGCCAGGCACCATCACCCCAATCATCATGGCGAAGATCTCCAGTTCGACGCCAGGTCAGAAGATTGCCGCCGCGGTCGGCATTGCGATAAGCGAAACCTCGCACGGGATAGTTTCAGAATATCATGATATCGGTGTTACCCAGAAGATGGCTGGCATAACCGTTGAAACGATGGCAAAAAACATGATGGAGAGGCGTGGACTCGGGCCGACGAAGATAACTTCCATTTCATCCGGGCACATCGTCGAGAGCCATGGAGCCGCGCTAGCAGCGGTCGTGTTCATCCGCTAGCGGTTATTCCTCGCCCATCTCCCCTTCTCCGGGTGGTCCCGTCGGTGGCGAGGGTCCCGTTTTGGAGGAAGATATCACGTCGTCGATTCTGAGGATCATTATTGCGGCTTCGCTCGCCGATTTTATCGCTTGGGTCTTTGTGCGCAGAGGTTCGATAACACCAATTTTCATCATATCCACGGTTTCACCCGTGTAAACATCAATCCCAAAGTTTTTGCCGTTCGGTTTCTCGTGTTTGGCGCGAAGGTCAACCAAGACGTCTATGCTGTCGAGTCCAGCGTTTTCAGCCAAAGTTCGCGGAATTCTTTCGATAGCGTTCGCAAAGCCATTGACCGCAAGCGCTTCACGTCCGCCAACGGTTTCCGCGTACTCCCTCAATCGCTTGGCGAGCTCGATCTCGGGTGCTCCACCTCCCACGACGATCTTGCTATCCTCGATTACTGCGGAGACCACGCTGATCGCATCGTGCACAGAGCGCTCGACCTCATCGATCACGTGCTCGGTTCCACCCCGCACAAGTATGCTCACCGCCTTGGGATCATTACATCCCTCTACAAAGGTCATCTTGTCATCACCTATCTTTCGTTCCTCGATTAACCCAGCTTTGCCTAGATCGGCGCTCGTTAGATCTTCGATGTTCGTGACGACTTTGCCCCCCGTGGCGCGGGATAATTTCTCCATATCTGATTTTTTCGCCCGCCGAACCGCGTAGATGTTTGCTTTCGCGAGATAGTGTTGGACGATGTCATCAATCCCCTTCTGGCACATGACAACATTTGCGCCAGTAGCGATAATCTGATCCACCATCTTTTTGAGCATGCTTTCTTCTTCGTCCAAGAACGCGCGAAGCTGTTCAGGCCTCGTGACTCGAATTTCGGCATCGGTTTCAGTTTTCTTTATCTCGAGGGCGCAGTCGAGAAGGGCGATTTTAGCATTTTTCACCCGTTTTGGCATCTCGGGGTGAACGCGCTCCTTGTCGATGATTACCCCCTGGATGAGCTGGGAATCGTCGGTGCTCTCGCCGGGTTTCTTCTCGATGCCGATGTAGTCTATGTCAATGACGTACCCCCCATCCGTTTTATCCGCTATTTGTTTCACCGCCTTTACAGCGAGATCGGCCAGTTTCTCTCTCGCGCTTTCCGCTTTCTTCCCTGTCATCGCGGTCATTGCCGTTTGTTTGAGGAGTTCCTCATTGTCGATTGTCGCTTTATCGGCGAGTCCATTCAATATCTCTTGGGTTCTCTCAGCGGCCATCCGATAGCCGGAGGCGATCACCGTGGGGTGGATGGTTTGGTCAAGCAAGCGTTCGGCTTCGCGCAGAAGCTCGCCGGAGATTATCACAGCAGAAGTTGTTCCATCCCCGACTTCATCGTCCTGCGTTTTCGCTACTTCGACCATCATCTTAGCCGCCGGATGTTCGACTTCTATCTCCTTGAGAATCGTAACACCGTCGTTCGTAATCACGACATCCCCCAAACTGTCAACTAACATCTTATCCATGCCGCGTGGCCCAAGGGTGGTGCGGACGGCTTCGCTGATCACACGGGCTGCGAGGATGTTCATACGCTGGGCATCGCGACCAATCAACCTCCGTGTGCCTTCGGGCAACACGAGTACAGGCTTTCCTCCTATTACCGCGCTCATTCAACTACCTCATCAATTTTTGGGGTTGCTCCTTGTTTATAAACTTATCTTCCCCCCGAGGGGGTCAAATACCCGAGGAGGTCAAATTAGATAATCTTTTATCGGATTTTAAATCTAATAATTATGCTGAAGGTGACCTCGTGCCTAAGAATAAAAAAGCCATGCCTAAGAAGAAGGCTGCTCGGCGGGCCAAAGAGCTTGGGTCCAAGAAGGCTCCGGCCTTGGAGTTCGGGCCCCTAGCGGGTGGGGAGGGAGGATTTCTCTCGGAGCTTCTAGCGGGGGCACCGCCAAAGGCGGCCGAGGCAGTCGAAAAGCCAAAAGCGGCGCTCGAGCCCGTGTTGCCGCCAGAGGTTGTCAGGGAAATAAGAACTCCCGAAGCCGGAAAGGTGCTGGAGAGCTATGACCAAGTTGAGATCTTATCGGTAGAGGGTGAAGTTTTACCTTTTTACAAGCTGAGACTGCCTGAACTGACGAGGCAGGAACAAAAGCTCCTTGACGTTGCGAAGGAAACAGCCGTTGAGGAAATAAAAATCGATCCGGACAAGATTCCGGACCCGGCTGAGCGTCGAAGCACCTTCATGCGCGAGGTCCTGAAGATAATCGAGCGTGAGGGTAAGGGCATACACCTCTCGCCCGGGCGCATAAGGCATCTGGGCGAGGTGGCGGTGCGGGACATGCTGGGGTACGGCCCGCTTGACCCCATGATAGCCGACGATAAGCTCGAGGACATCATGGTGACAGCTGTGCACAAACCTGTTTATGTCTATCATCGAAAGTATGGGATGTGCGTTTCAAACGTGGTTTTTGAAGACGAGGAACCGATCAAGCACATCATAGATAAGATGGCCCGCGTTGTGGGCAGACGAATAGACCAACAGACACCTTTACTCGATGCGCGGCTACCCGATGGGAGCAGAGTAAATGCCACCATCCCGCCGGTCTCCCTCGGGGGACCGACGATCTCGATACGGAAGTTCCGCAAGGACCCGCTCACGGTAATTGACATCCTGAACTTTGGTACCTTGTCGACGGGTGTTGCCGCTTTCCTCTGGCTAATCGTGGATGGTTTCGGTATCAAGCCAGCTAACATCCTCTTCGCGGGGGGAACAGGTTGCGGGAAGACTACCACCCTTAACGCCGCTACTACCTTCGTTCCCGAGCGGGAGCGCCTCATCTCGATCGAGGACACTGCCGAACTCCAGCTGCCGCACAAGCACTGGATCAGACTCGAGACTCGTCCCCCCAACGTTGAAGGACGGGGGGAGGTTATCATGGATGATCTTGTCAAGAACGCGCTCCGTATGAGGCCCGATCGGATGATTGTGGGGGAAGTCAGAGGTCCAGAGGCGCGGACGATGTTTACCGCGATGAATACCGGGCACGATGGCTGTATGGGCACCGTGCACTCGAACAGCGCCGTTGAAACAATCACCCGCTTGACCGAGGCCCCGATGGCTGTCCCCGAGATAATGATCTCGGCGCTCGATGTGATCTTCATGCAGCAGCGCATCTACCATCGTCAGAAAGGACAGATTCGAAGGACCACGGAGGTCTCCGAGGTGACGGGTCTGGAGGGAGGTAAGCCACAACTCAGCCGCATCTTCAAGTGGAACCCCCGAGCGGATGTGGTCGAGCCAACTGGTGTTCCCAGCAAGATTAAACGCACGATAGCCGAGTTCAGCGGGATGAGCGGAACCGACATCAACATCGAGCTCGAGAAGCGTGCGGCGGTGCTCGGGTGGATGAAACATCAGAATATTCGGAACATCTTCGAGGTGGGCA
>JAGMBM010000163.1 GCA_023129675.1 Hadesarchaea archaeon
CTGCCGTTGCCAGAGCCACCAGTCGGAGTCGCTCAGATTAGAACGCATCGGGCCAGGGATAAGCGTGAAGAGGGGGGCATCATGTCCAAGGCGCGGGAGGCGTTCAGAAAATTCGAGGATGCGGAGCAGCAGCTTCGAATCACCGAGCGCGAGCTTCATCACATGGAGAAGAGTAGATGGTCGTTTAGAAAAAACATGCTGAAGTTTGGGTTCGCGTCATGGGTCTTCGGCCTCTCGGTTTTCTTATTTGCGATCGTGGCGATGAGTACCGAACTTTTTGGAGGGGCTCCGTTGGCCTGGAGCTCCATGCTCGTGGGAACCCTCTTACTCGTGGGAGCTCCCGCAGCGCCCGTGACGATGACGTCCGTGTTCATCCGCAAGCATGACAATAGGATAAAGCGCCTCAGACATGATCAAAGAGACTTAGTGACGGAGTACCAAGGAGCCGCCCTCCAATATGTGGAGCAGGTAGTGGCATCTGGGCATAAAAATGCCAAGGTGCGAAAAGCACGAGAAAAAAAGTGAAAACCTTGCTAGGCTGTCCGGGAGACAGTATTTAAACGGTAAACCGATTTTTGAGCTATCTTTTTTTGGTTCGCATTTTTCTGGGAACATAGGGGTAGGTGTATTTCCTCATATTCTCTTGGGCACGATTAGTTTTTGCTCCCTTATTAATAACCCCCGCGCAAAGCCTCGGCGGGCAAGTTGGCAATCGCCGGGAGGATAAAAGCATCGTTGAGGACTATTATCTGGCGCCGGCACGCTCGAAGGGAGGCGGAGGACGAAAACATAAGTGAATCCATGCTGGAGGACGCGCTCAGAAAAGAATTTGTCTTGGTCGAGCGTTATCCTCAAGACCCCTACGGTGAGAGCGCGTTGGTGCTAGTCTTCGTTAATGGAAGGCCCGTACACGTGGTCCTATCCACGAGGGAAAGTTTTTGTTATCTCGTGACCGTATATGTACCAGACCCAGCAAGGTGGGGCACGACTTTCACGAGGAGGAAGGGAAGATGAAAGCATACCCATGCAGGTGCGGCGGAAAAACGCGCCTCGAGCACAAGCAGGAACGCACGGGCGACATCTCGATCAAAGGGGTGCCCGTACTAATTTGCACCCGGTGCGGGGAGGAGTGGTATCCCCCGGGAGTGGCAACGATGATTGAGGGAATCAGGGAAGCCGTGAAAAATCTGGACCAAATCGAGGTGTCCGCTGAGAGGGTCAAAGCTCCGGGCGCGTAAGTTACAGGGAGGCTTTCCCGCAGGTCGGCGAGGAGACGCCGCACGAGGTGGTCGTGTCGCTGCTGCGTCAGGTCCCGGCGGTGCTGACCACGAAGGGGGGCAAAGTGACCGGAATCGTGACCAGGGCTGATCTATTCAAGATTGTAAGGGGCACTTGACGGACTTCAGGGTCTCCTGCTCTCACCAGCTTGAGGTAGCCACTCTTCCTCGAGTGCCAATTTGTCAACCCTCTTCCTCAGTGGATTCTGAGAGGCTTGGTTGGGGCTGTGGGCTTGGTTGGAGCTGTGGTTTATGCTTTCTCATGTAGAGTGCTCCAAATACAATGCCGATTGTCACTATCGCAACGGCTCCCGCTGTCGCCATTGGTAAGGTTAGCGCAGACACTAAGATCACCGTAACAACGAAGACAGCCAACACCACTTCCATGCTAATTGCTTTCATTTATTTCACCTCCTTTAAATTTGGGTATTCCCATCATCGCGCTCCTAGCATACTGCCACTTACTTTGTGCTCTTTCGGGACTTCGGGGAATGGAGTTGTTTCGCCCCCTATCGAAACAATAATAAGTCACTCTATTCGGCCTAGTTCGGTGCTCGGTTCGAGCTCGAGTAAAATGCTAATCGTTCCGAGAACTAATTTATGGCCTAAAATAAATTTTAGACATCAGAACGGGGGATCGCGTGTTCGAAAGGATGGAAAATGTGAAATTCGTGAGGTAATAAAACATTAACAAGGCTATAGTTGCTATAACAATTAATGGGACGGAAATGGCCACGACTATTCAAGTCAAAGAGAACACACGAGATTTGCTCAAGAGCATTGGAGAGAAGGGGGAGACCTACGATCAGATCATTCACGAACTCGTTGAAATACGTGAGGCATTCATAGACGATCTTTTAAAGACCCTCGAGGAAGGCGAGTTCATACCGC
>JAGMBM010000164.1 GCA_023129675.1 Hadesarchaea archaeon
AAGCGAGTCCCGGCGTCCAAGCCGTAGGCGGCCGTGTCTTGGGCCGTGAGCAGGATCTCGCGATAGCCAGAGTCGATCGCAGCCCCCACCTCGCTGAGGATCGATCGAGCGTCGAAGCTGCGCAGTTCACCCCGCGCGAACTTGACCGAGCAGTAGCTGCAGTTCGAGGTGCATCCCTCGCAGATTGCCACTATCGCGCTCACCTTGCTCGAGCGAAGCTTGGGCATGGTCGGCTTTTCGCAGGGGGTTCGTTCGAGTACCCGGATATTTTGCTCATCGCGCGCCATTCGCTCGAAGACCTCAGCTATCCCGCCGATGGATCTACACGAGGCGATGCCGGCAAAAGGCCCGATTTGTTCGATCGAGGCCAAGTCGATGAGCGGCAGGCAACCAGCCACGACCACACGCTTTCCGTTCAAGTTCCGGAGTTCCCTCAAGCGGCGCAGCATTTTTCGGTGAGTTGTACCCTTCACGGCGCACGTGTTGAGGATTATGGCGTCGGCTTTGGCCGGGTTTGGGACCACTTCGTGCCCGGCTGCCGCGAGCTGCCCCAGCATGAGCTCGGCGTCGCCCCGGTTCGCGGTGCAGCCGTAGGTTTCGCAGTAGACGCGCATCTCGCTACCATTACAGTTATGAAAAGCAGACTAATAATACCATCAAAAGTAAAATTGAGAATGATGCGTATGAAGTTTAATGAATGAGATAGGCTGGCAAAATTAATGAAATTATTTTTTATAGAAAATTTCACTCCCCATGATAAAGCGGACCAAGATTTTCGCCTTGATATGAAATAGCTGATCCCATGATAATTTTTCCTGACCAATTTTCAGAATCCCATATTTGAGGCTCTCTTATTACCCTTGCAGGCTTCATGATTTTAACTTCCTCATCATATTTTTTCATGTTATATACTGCAAAATTAAATAATTCTAAGGCTGTTAACTGGTTATCTTTGGGAGAAATATCAGCATCTAAAGAATATATAAAAGGCATAAAAGTATTTTCGATTTTGTATGTAAACTCCCAAGGTTTGTAAGCTCTTGGCATATATACTCTTAAATCAGATATAGCATCTCCATACTGATCCTTAGAGGTCTCCGTCATGATAAATCTTCTACTAGCTTGAAGGTCATCTATAGCATAGCCAGCATCACAAGTATCAATAATTATTCCTGTTGGTATACCTTTTTTTTCGAGTGGTTCGAGTGCTCTAGCTATGTCTTTATAGGACCCTAGACTTGTGTGATCTGTAGAGCCATGTCCTGGATGGAGCATTACCAAAGCAAAATCTTCTTCTCCTGCCTTTTTACTTATTGAATCAGCCCATCTCCTTAAATCTTCTAAATCACCGCCATATATTTTTGTTACATTATCAAATCTAGCATGGGTTATCAATGAATCATAAGCAAAAGATGAAGGAAATACATTTTCTGGAAATTCTCCTTCCTGTACACCATCGGGAAGGGGTGCATGGCGAAAAATTATTGCATATTTTTCTGCAACGGGTTTTTTCTCATGGCTTTTGTACCATGCAAGTGCACCAACAACTGCGGCCCCTACTAACGCTACTGCAAATATTTGTTTCCAATTCCTTATAAGCCAGTAGACGCGCATGATATCAAGTTTTATTTGTACGTTCGGGCAATAAAATCAGAGGATGGGCATGAAGAAAATCCAGCTGACGCTCGTGCAGATCGACAACTACGGCCCTTGGACGGTCACGCCTGAGCCCCGTCGCGAGGCGGAATTACAGACGCTGCAGGCCGAGCTATTCGCGGAGCTCGAGCGGCAGTTTGCTTCCCGTAAGGGCATAGTGTTCCA
>JAGMBM010000165.1 GCA_023129675.1 Hadesarchaea archaeon
GATGAGGACTGGGTACAGATCACCCACATGGATGTGAATCATTTTACGTTGATCACCGACAGCGAGCCCATCTACGATACCCATCTCTTGCTCCAACGAACTTACCTCTCGCTCATGTCAGCGCTGCTCCGGCGGAAAGCGCTGGTGTTCTACACGGGTGGGGACAACTTCATGGCTCCCTCGAACGGTCTGGGTGCAGGCGAGCTGGCCGCTGTTTTCTCGGAGGTCAAGCGCGAGCTCGGGGTGGAGCTCAAGGCGGGCGTTGGAGCCGCGCGAACGGCTGAGGTAGCGGCGCGCTTGGCCAGCGATGGACTTCAAGAAATCCGTAAGGGCCCGACGAAGAATCACATCGTTTACAAAACAGGATGAAATGAGTTCATTGACAATTAAACACCAGAGGATCAAGAAATATGGAGAGCGTTCGAAGATAAGAACGGCAATTAGAGAGGTCTGTAAAGAACGATGCCGTAATACGCTCACTACATAAATTCAGAAAAGGAGGCTGTGAGTGAGGATTAAACTTTCAAAAGGCGCCTTCCTGTCGACCCTGATAATCGCTTCGTTGATGGTGCCAGCGATATCGCTTTTATCCGTTAGTCCAAGTTTTGCAGCTCCAGAAGGCCTCACTCCCCGCGCGCCCATCTACATCGAAGGCAACGATGACTTCACTCCCGCGAACGGGGTCGTGGGGGGCAGCGGGACGGAGGACGATCCCTACATCATAGAGAACTGGGACATAAGCGCGGAGAATGACAAAGGAATTTTTATAAGAAGCACGACTGCGCACTTCATCGTCAGGAATTGCTATGTGCACGATGGGATGGCAGGGGGCCACTACGGAATTTACTTTATTGATGTAAGAAACGGGAAAATTGATAATGTGACAAGTGACAACAATAATAGTGGCATCCGCCTATGGTACTCATCCAACAATATCATGGATAATAACACCTACTTGAACAACTACTGGGGCATCTTGCTGGATTCCTCGTCCGGTAATATCCTGAGTAATAACACCTGCTCGAACAACCACTACGGCATCTTACAATACTTCGAACACTCCATCAACAACACCCTTTCAAACAACCTCGTCGAGAACAACCACTACGGCATCCGAATAAGCGAATCGGACAAAAACACCTTGGATAACAACATCGTGAAGAACAGCAACGAGTACGGCATCTACATCTACTCCGCAAACAATAACCTTGTGACCAACAACATCGTGGGGAACAACATCCACCACGGCATCTATGTTCACTTGGGCTCGAGCAACAACCTCATCTCAAACAACACAGTAGAAAACAACGGCATCGGTATCCGCTTACTCGAAGCATATAACAACCTAGTGTCAAACAACCTCGTGGAGAACAACCAATTGTACGGCGTTAACTGCTGGTACTCGGACAACAACCTTATCTTAAACAACCTCGTGGGGAACAGCTACGACGGCATCCGCTTGGCTGACTCGTACAACAACCTCGTATCCTACAACATCATGGAGAACAACGGCAATGGCATTCGCCTCGAATCCTCGGGCAACTTCATCTACCATAACAACTTTGTGAACAACGAGGACCAAGCACACGATGACGGCTCTAATTATTGGGATAACGACTACCCATCGGGCGGGAACTACTGGAGCGATTACATTGGTGCAGATGCGGACGGCGATAATATAGGCGACGCACCGTATAGCATCCCTGGGGATAATAACCAAGACCGTTATCCATTGATGAACCCAACTGTTCCAGGGGTGATACCCTCCGAAGAAGCCCCTCAGGCCCCAACGAGGTGGCCGCTTATCACTGGGATAGCTGGGGTAATAGTGATAATCTGTGTTGTCGCATTTTACATGAGAAGGCGTTAAATCAGAAATTTTTTTTGGTGTTTGAGCAGCCGTCATGTCCCTTCCATCTGTGTGGGGGTATACAAAAAGGAGAAGAATAATGGATATACGGTGATAAAATACATCCAAATCAACTCGAAAAAATAATTCATTTTTGTAGAAGGGAAGAGGATTTTTACAACATCGGCGAGATCGCCATAGCGTGTTCAATAAGAGACATGCTGTGCTCCCATCTGAAACCATGTACCTACACCCCGGCCGAAGTCAAAGAATTAGAAAAACCGCAAAATCCTGAATTTCTTAAGACTCTTAACCGGTACGATCTCTGCGTAATCGGGGGAGGAGGATTATACTCCAAGTTTTTCCTCCCGTTCAACGCTCAAGTTATCAAATCTATAGAAACACCTATCGTACTCTACGGGATAGGGTACATCAGAAATCTCGGAGACAAAGATCTAACCGATGCACAAATAGGAAGCGCTCGATTGTTGAACACCCGCGCTAGACTCACTTCCGTTCGAGACGAATACACTTGTAAATTTTTGAGGGATTTAGGAATACAAGACGTGCACGCAATTGGTGACCCCGCAATCTTTCTCAGTTCTGAGGAGACCAACCAAGTTGCCCTAGATAAAAACAAAATAAAAATAGGTGTGAATGTGGCTTCCCACTACTGGACGCTATATCCGCAATATCTGCGCAAGACAATTGGTGAGTACATCAAAGCATGTGAATTTTTAATCAAGCGCCTAGACGCGGAGGTCGTGTACCTAATACACCACTCGGATGAGCACCAAGTTGCTGAGGCGATGAAGGAGAAAAAATTGCCGCTCAAAGTTGTGGATACAAATCCCAACCCGTACAAAATGAAATTCATTTATGGCAAATTGGATCTGGTCATTGGCATGATGATGCATTCCACCGTGCTAGCGTTCGGAAGTGGGGTTCCAATAGTAAATGTCGCCTACGATGCAAAGAATTACAATTTCATGGAATTCATCGGTCAGGGAGATAATGTGATAGATGTCAGGGAAGCTAATTCCAAAAAAATTAGCGATTTGGCAATACGTACCATCGACGACTCGAACGATATCAAGGCAGGTTTCAAAGCCCTAAAAGACAAACTGTGGGGAAAACAAGAAGACTTCCTAACAAAAATTAAGGAATTGTCAACCGAGCCCGCATTTTGACCTAAAAAACAGTGTTTGTAAAGATAAAGTCAGGAAAACCCACACTCGACCATTCATCGCAGCTCCTCCTTCGGCACGTTGGGTATGGGTTCGCCTTGACCAGTCAAGTTGATCAATTTTGCTCCAAGTTCGCCGGCTAGCCACGCGAGCAGTTCCCCACATATCTTGAGTTTGATGAGCTTTCGCTCGAGGTCCTTGTCGCCCGAGTGCCTGCCGATTTTCTGGCCGAGGTCCATCCCGGCGAGGTATATCTTGCTCGCCCCAAGCTCGTGTGCCATAAATGCAGCGCGATCGCCATCGGTGAACCCTCCGAAGTTGAAGAGCTTGCCGAATGGTCGGGTTTGAATGGTCCCGATCACTCTCGCCAGTAGGTTTGGCACGATTTGCTCTACCCGCTCGAGGTTATCGCCATGCCCGTGCACGACCAGCCGCGCACCCCGGTGCCAAGCAGTGAGCTGTGGCTCGACCTCGCCGTCGAAATCGGTGACGACGATATCCGGGTTGCGATGCTTGATGACGGCGGAAGTCGCGCCATCCGCGGCGATCAAAACTTTTTTCAGAAAGCCCGCCTGCACAAGCCTTTTCAAATCCGCATCCAAGGAGGGCCCAGCTCCGAAGACGATGCAATCGCGGCCGCGAACGATGTTTTCCAAACCTTGAATATTTGGTTGGGGTAGGAGTGCGTTCAACCTCTCGGCCGCCTGACGGTCTGCCCTTCGGTTCAACCCCAATCGTCGGACGATATCGTCATACCAAGGGCGCCAGAGCTCCCATCGCATGTTCCTCAGCCCACAACTTCCAACGTGATCTCTTTCCCTCTGTGATTGTAAGCTTTCCAGGAGCGCTCGTCGTATGGGAAGGCCACGATGATGTGCACGTATCCAAACTTCGCGAAGAACGTCAAGTCCTCTCCAGAGGGCGAGGCACTCGAGGAGGGGTGGCTGTGCACGGTGCCGCAGGCGCTTGGGTCGATCGGCAGCATGTAGAGCCTTAACACCGCCGATTCGTCGGATGAAAGCGTTCCGGGTAGCAGGAGCACCTCCTTGATTACATCTCCAGCGGCGCGCAACACCCCTGCGAACTCCCGGGGGTGAATGGAGCGAGATGCATTTAAAATAAACCTCAACGTTTCCCTGTCAATGCAGGAAATTCGCTTCATCTTATCAGCTCCTGTAGCTCAAATAAGCTCTCCATATGTGGTTTCGTAAGAAGCGAGCACTTCCTGCCATGTTTCCTCGACGCTCGAATAAATTTTGTCCTCGTATGTGGATGTTCGGAAGAGGTTTCCAGTTGGGTCTGCAAAAACCCAACCCTCTGGAGGGAGATACACTTCTGTCCACGCATGGCCAATTATATAGCGCCCATCTGGCGTTATTCCGGCAATTTGAATGAACGGATAAGTCACTTGCTCGAAAATCAAGAATCCGCTCACGCGCTTAGCAGGTATCTCGGCGGTCCTAACGATGGCGAGGTACAAATTAGCTTTATCTAAGCACTTCCCCTCCCTCGTGTCGAGGATTTCCTCCGATGTAAACCAACCGAGGGTGGGCAGGATGGGGTAAGTGATGTTTTCGTAGACCCATCTACAAAGGTTCTCGGCGAGTTCAGTATCACTATATCCCAGCTGCTGGATTTCTGATACGGTTTGGGTTACCCTCGGGGTGTCTGTGATTACATATTGGGTGCTAAG
>JAGMBM010000166.1 GCA_023129675.1 Hadesarchaea archaeon
CCACCGCCAGGCTTACGCGCAATGGGAGCGGGGCGAGATCTCAAGCGAGGAGTTCGAGCGCGTTCAGGACGAGGTCACTCGCGAGGCCATCGAGGAGCAGGTGCGAGCCGGGCTCGACGTGGTCACCGATGGGCAGGTGAGGTGGTACGACCCCGTTTCCCACTTCACGCGAAAACTCGGAGGATGCGAGATCGACGGTTTGCTCCGATTTTTCGACACGAACTCTTACTTCCGCCAGCCCGTGGTGGTCGGCGAGGTGCGGTGGCTCGAGCCCGTGATCAAGAGGGAGTTCCTTTTTGCGAAGAAGATCTCGTCGGCGCCCGTGAAACCAGTCATGACAGGTCCTTACACGCTTGCGAAGCTCTCGATCAACCGACGCGGGCTGGGGTTAGCCGAGCTCGTACATGAGTTCGCTGGAGCTATATCGCAGGAGGTGAGCGAGCTCGCGAAGGTAGGGGCTAAGTTGATCCAGATCGATGAACCGGCAATCCTGAAAAATCAAAATGAATTTGGGCTCCTCAAAAGCGCTCTCGAAGAGGTGGCTGCCAGCAAGGGCAAGACAAAACTTGCGCTCTACACCTATTTCGGTGACGCAGCACCCCTCTATGGCAAACTCGTAAGATTGCCGATCGATGTGGTTGGGTTTGACTTCACCTACAGCCCTGGGTTGCCGAAGGTGATTGCAAGGCTCGGTTGCGAGAAAGAGCTCGGGCTCGGCCTCATCGACGGGCGGAACACCAAGCTCGAAAGCGAGCGAGAGGTGATTGAGGTGTTAAAGCTCATCGCACCGAACATCGGGAGCAAGCGCCTGTACCTCAACCCGTCCTGTGGGCTGGCCGAGTACCTGCCCCGCGAGGTCGCTTTTAGAAAACTGCAAAACATGGTCGCGATCGCCAGAAAAGCTAGGGAGCTGATTTGATGCGCGAGAAGTTGGAAAAACTCGGACTCGAGCTACCTTTGCTGCCGATGACGAGCGTGGGGAGTTTCCCGAAACCCTCCCACCTGCTTGAGGCTCGACGAAAGTTCGCTGCCGGGCAACTGGACGCCGGGGAGCTCCA
>JAGMBM010000167.1 GCA_023129675.1 Hadesarchaea archaeon
CCCTTCTTTGGCCTTGGCAGATAGGAATGTTCGAACTGAGATCCTCATCAGAAGCCCTTAAAATCTGGTAATTGGATTATAACCTAGTAATTGCAAGTAGGATAAGGGAGGCCAGAGATGCAAATTGCAGGTTTTGACGACGTCCAGCTGGTGGGGGTGGTAGTGGCCCTGTTGTCCACCTACGTGGTCGCTAGGATTGTTCCAAGGATTCTCGCGAAGATCTTCGAGAAGACGCCCTTTCCGGAGCGGATCGAGAGGGCTATCGTGAGGGTCTCGAAGTACGTAGTATACGTAATAGGGCTCTTTGTCGTGATCTCCATTCTGGGTGTCGACCTCACCCCGTTGATCATCGGGCTGGGCGCGTCCGGCATAGCGATCAGCTTCGCCATGAGCAACATAATTCGGAACCTCGTCTCAGGTATCATAGTGCAGGGCGATAAGCATTTCAGGAAAGGGGACAGGATTAAGATACGTGGGCACGAGGGGAGGGTCCTCAAAATAGGGATGAGGACCACCATCATAGAGGCCGATAACGGTGACAGGATATTCATTCCTAACTCGCTCTTCATGAGCCAACCCATGCTGAGGGTGAAACGGGAGAGGAAAATTTCGCCTAGAACGTCGTGAAATCCTCTCTAAACGACTACAGTTCTCCCAAATGGGAAAATTTGAAAAGCGTGGGAGCGGGCGAAATTCCCGTTTGGGGAACGCGCTCTCATGCGTCGTTCCATTTAAAGGATGATCAGTAAAGGACATACTACGCATGGGTTTGAATTTTATCTGTGAGTCTGCGTGAAAGGGAAACCATGACGAGTATGGGCAACTGTTTTGGGATACATGAAAATTTTGCCATAATTTAAGCCGATTTTACGGTAAACCGACAGACATTTATAATTTCGGACATCAGAATTGATGGGGACAGAAGGCTGGGAGGAGGATTTTTGCGCCGGAGTAGGTTTGAAATTATGGGGGAAATTCTTTCCCTTGCCACGGACGGCGCGAGGAAAACCGAGATCCTTTATCGCGCCAATTTGAACTTCAATGTGATCAACAGGTACTTGAATTTGCTCATTCAAGAGGGCTTGATAAGTCTCACTGCAGATTCAGCGAGGAAACTTAAAACCACGGAAAAGGGACTCGGGTTCCTGAAGGCGTATAAAAACTTGAAGCGCCTGACGAAGAACCTATAGGCGACGCCTCCATTTCTCGACCGGCAATCTGATAAAATTTAAGCCTAGATGAGTTATTTGCACACCTTTTCTGAT
>JAGMBM010000168.1 GCA_023129675.1 Hadesarchaea archaeon
CAGGTCACCTCGATTTTCGCTTCCTTTCGCCAGCGGCGGGCTTGAAACCCTTACTCAGAATTTCTAAATTCATGTCCATGACCGGAGCTCTAAACGTCATGTAGCTAGAGCTCACGATATCCACGCCAGTAGCTACATACCTCGCGACGTTAGCCGGTTCAATGCCTCCAGAGGCCTCGATTAAAATCCGCTCGCGCAAGCCAGCTCGCTTCAACAGCTCAATCGCGCGTTTGACCCCGGCTGGCGGCACATTGTCGAGCATCACGATGTCCACGCCCGAACGAGCTGCCTCGAGCGCATCCTTCGCGCTGCTCACCTCGATTTCAATTTTCTTAGTAAAGCTAGCTCGCCGCGCCCGCTTGATAGCTTCCTTCACCGAGCCCGCGAGCTTGACATGATCGCTCTTAATCAACACGCAATCGTCGAGCCCGAAGCGATGCGGGTCGCCTCCCCCCACTCTAACCGCACGCTTATCAAAGTAGCTAAAGCGGGGTAATGTCTTGCGCGTCGCTGCAACGACAACTTTTGGGTTGATCTTCCTAGCTAGCTCGAGCATCTTCCTCGTTGCCGTTGCCACTCCGCTCATTCGCATGAGCAGGTTGAGAGCTACCCGCTCTGCCGCAAAGATGCTGCGGGCTTGGCCCTCGAGCCGCATCAAAACATCTTCCTCTTTGATTGTTTTTCCCTCTGCCCTCGCCGCTTTCACATGAACGCCCAACTCATCAAACGCGAAAGCCGCTTCCTCGACGCCAGCTAGGATGCCCGATTGCCTAGCGACGATTTCAGCTCTAGCGATAGCTCGAGCTGGCACCAGAGCTTCGCTCGTTACGTCCGCAAAGCCTATGTCCTCCGCCAACATCTCGCGAATTTTCTCCCTCGCAACCGTGCTAGTCACGTGCAGCCCTCCCTGAAATTTCGAGCATGCGTTCAATCGTGACGCGAGCGCGCCTCGCCACTCTCGGCGGCACCTGCACCACATTTTTCTTGTCACGAAGGGCTAGGTAAACTTTTTCAAGCGTGTGCTTTTTCATCTGCTCGCAGATTGCCGTTTCCAGCGCCGGTATGAACTCCTTCCTAGGGAACTCTCGCCTGAGCCGCTCCACCAATCCAATTTCAGTCGCAATGATAAATCGTTTCGCTGGCGATGCCTTGGCGCGCACTAACATCTGACTCGTGCTGCAGATGTGCGTTGCGAGTAGTTGAACCTCCGGATCACACTCAGGGTGGGCTAGCACCTCCGCATCCGGGTAGCGCTCCTTCAGGAGGCTGATGTCAGCTGGCGTGAACATCTTGTGGACGTAGCAGTATCCATTTGCAGGGATGGGAATGACGCGCTTATCCGAGCGGCGCTGCACGAACCAAGCTAGGTTTTGATCGGGGCCGAATAGCACCGTGTCCTCGTCGAGCGCATTTACGACCTGCGGCGAATTTGCGGAGGTGCACGCAACATCCGATTCCGCTTTTGCTTCGGCTAGGGTGTTAACATAAAGCACCACAGCTGCTTCGGGATATTTTTTCTTTGCCTCGCGCACGGTACTCGCTAGCAGCTGTGCAGCCATCGGGCACCCAGCTTCTGGGTCTGGTATCACCACGGTCTTATCTGGGTTCAGCATTGCTGCCATTTCCGCCATGAAATCTACTCCCGCAAAGACAATCAGTTCGGCATCAGCCTTGGCGGAAGCCCTAGCTAATTCCAAAGAATCTCCGATAAAATCGGCTGTGAGCTGAACCTCTGGCCTCTGATAGTTGTGGGCCAAAATTATGGCATTTTCCTTTTCCTTCAGCTTCTTTATTTTATCTTCAATCTTCTTCGAATTCATGGCTACCACTT
>JAGMBM010000169.1 GCA_023129675.1 Hadesarchaea archaeon
AAAGATTACAACCGCGCGAGCCTAGATGGTGAGGTTAAGGTCGATGGGAAATTCGAGCCGAGGGTGGCGCTCCTGAAGGTCACACCGGGAATGCGTTCGAGCGTCATCGAGGGCATGCTCAGGGCAGGGGATAAGGGAATCGTGCTTGAGGGAACAGGGCTAGGGCACGTGCCGGAGTCGCTGTTTGACGGGATCAAGCGTGCAGTCGAGCGGGGCGTGCCGGTGGTGATGACTTCGCAGTGCCTCTGGGGGCGGGTCGACATGAAGGTCTACTCGACGGGTCGCGACTTGCTACAGCTGGGCGTGATCCCGGGAAATGACATGTTGCCCGAAGTGGCTTATGTAAAGTTGATGTGGGTAATCCCGCGCGCCAAAGGGCTTAAAGAGGTCTCCGATCTCATGCGCACGAATCTAGCTGGTGAAATTACACCACGGACCCGACCAGACGTTTTTCTTAAGCCAGTGTTCTCTTGGTAATTTCCTGGCCTAGGCCCACTTGGCGATGCGCGAGAGCCAACTTATTACTTGAAATATCTCACCATTAGAAATGAACTGGGCGGTGTTATGAGGCTCGACTATGAGAAACTTGGCCTTCGCGTCGGGTTTGAGATCCACCAAGAGCTCGATACCCACAAGCTGTTTTGCAACTGCCCTTCAAGGTTGCGGGACGAAGAGCCGCGACTCGAGGTGAAGCGAAGGTTACGTCCGACCCAGAGCGAGCTGGGGGAAGTGGACCGCGCCGCGCTGGCGGAAGCGCTGAAGGGCAAGGGGTTCAGGTACCAGCTTTATCCCGATAGCGTTTGCTTGGTCGAGCTGGATGAGGAACCCCCGCATCCCGTCAACGAGGAGGCGCTCGACATCGCCCTTGAGGCCGCACTCTTACTCGGCGCTAGGCCCCTCGATGAGGTGCACACGATGCGGAAGATAGTGATAGACGGGAGTAACACGTGCGGCTTCCAACGGACCCTCCTAATAGCTACGGGTGGCCGCGTCAAGGTTGATGGGAAAAGCTTTCAGATCCCGATCATTTGCTTGGAGGAGGATGCGGCGCGGAAGATGGGTGAGGGCATCGAGCTCGTCGATTATCGTTTGGACCGGCTAGGCATTCCGCTCGTCGAGATCGCCACGGGACCAGATTTCTCCGACCCTTACACGCCGGCTAAAGCTGCGCTATACATCGGACAACTCCTCCGTGCTACCGGCAAGGTCAAGCGTGGGATAGGCACCATCCGTCAGGACATAAACATCTCGATAGCTGGGGGCGCGCGCCAGGAGATCAAGGGTCTGCAGGAACTCGCTCTCATCTCGACGTTAATCGAACGCGAGGTTCAGAGACAACTGGCTCTCCTAGGTATTCGCGATGAAATAAAGTGGCGCGGGGGCGGGGGGGTCGCGAAAAAAATCATCGACGTGACGAGGGTGTTCTCCAAGACGAGCTCGAGGGTCATCCACAGTGCGCTCCGAGCTGGCGGCACTGTGCTCGCCATTAAACTGCCCAAATTCGCCGGGCTCTTGGGCAAAGAGTTGCAGCCCGCCAGGAGGTTCGGCACGGAGCTCGCTGATTGTGCCAAACTCTATAGTGGGGTTGGCGGCCTATTCCACACAGACGAGCTACCGGCCTATGGGATCTCGCAGGAGGAGGTCGATGGATTGAGGAGGGCGACGGGTGCTGTGGAAGGCGATGCAATCGTGTTCGTAGCGGACGCCAAGGAGAAGGCGGAGGCCGCGCTCAGCGCGGTCGTTGACAGAGCAAACCAAGCGCTTGAGGGGGTTCCCGAGGAGACGCGCCGGGCCCTGCCTGATGGGAATACCGAGTTCATGCGCCCATTGCCAGGTGCCGGACGGATGTACCCCGAAACGGACATCCCCCCCATCGCAATCACTCCCCTAAGGCTGAGGCAAATTAAGGTACGGTTGCCAGAGCTACCTGAGAAAAGGCGCGCTCGCTTGATGGAGGAATACGGGCTTGGAAAGGAGCTGGCCGAGCGGATGAGCTTGTCGGAAAACCTGGAGCTTTTCGAGGAGCTAGTCAGAAAGTCCAAAGCCAACCCCACCCTGATTGCGACGACCCTTGAAGAGACATTGGTTAGCTTGAGGCGCGAGGGCGTGCGGGTGGAGGTCATCCAAAAAGCAGCGCTTGAGGAGCTCTTCGCGAGTGTGACGAAGGGAAAACTTGTGAAAGAAGCAGTACCAGAGGTCCTGAGGGAGACCGCGCGGGGCGTGAGCGTTCGAATGGCGATTGAGAAGCTAGGGCTTGCTGTGTTGAGGCTGGCCAAGCTCAGAAAACTCGTGAGGGAAGTCGTTGCGAGCAATCGCGAACTCATCGAGCGGCGGGGGCGAGCGGCAATTGCCCCACTCATGGGAATCCTTATGGAGCGGGTACGAGGGCGGGCCGATGGCAAGTTGGTGCACGAACTGATAGAACAAGAACTGAAGAAGTTCAAGTCAAGCTGACCCGCGCTGAATTTAATAGTGCGTAAGCCCTAAATTGCGGAGGTTATCGGATGTGCGGTATAGTGGGTTATGTTGGTGCTCGACGGGCTGCCCCCCTTCTGCTTGACGCGCTGAAACGGCTTGAGTACAGGGGATATGATTCGGCGGGCATAGCGACGGTGTTCAAGAAGCTTCATGTGAAAAAGGATAAGGGCAAGATCCACGAGATTGACCGAAAGCTGAAGTTTGCTGATTTACCTGGCAATGTGGGGATAGCTCATACACGTTGGGCCACACATGGAAAACCATCTCGCGCCAACGCCCACCCCCACCTCGACAGCTCTGGTAAAGTCGCGGTCGTGCACAATGGAATAATCGAAAACTACCTTGAGCTCCGCCAGTTCCTTCGAAAACACGGCCATCGCTTCCTCTCGGAAACGGACACCGAGGTAATCCCAAATTTAATCGCTTACTTTATGCGTCAGGGCAAAAATCTCGAGCGCAGCATCAGGGAAACTACAAAGCGCCTGAAGGGAAGCTATGCCCTGGCGATCGTCTGCGTTGAAGAGCCAGACAAGATTATCGTTGTGAGGAAGGAAAGCCCGCTTATCCTCGGCATCGGCAACGGAGAAACGCTTTTAGCCTCCGATATCCCAGCGGTACTCTCCCACACCAAGCGCATCCTCGTGCTCGAAAATGATGAGATGGCGGTACTAACTCCGGCCAAAATATCGATTAAGCGCATCGCATCGGGTGCGGTAGTCAAGAGAAAGCCAATGGTGGTGACTTGGACCGCCGAGATGGCCGAGAAGATGGGTTATCCCCATTTCACGCTCAAGGAGATATTCCAGCAGCCCGACGCGGTGCGCGATACCCTCCGCGCGGCCACGGAAGAACTGGAGGAATTGGTGAAACTTCTGTTGAAGGCAGAGCGCATTTACATCATCGCTTGCGGTACCTCCTATCACGCTGCGCTGGTCGGCAAGTACGCGCTGGCGAAACTGGCTGACCTATCGGTCGAGGCGGTGATATCGTCCGAGTTTCAAGAGAGCTGCAGGGTCGACGGGAAGACAGTAATCTTGGCGATCACGCAGTCAGGGGAAACCGCGGACACGTTGAAGGCCGTCCGGGTCGCAAAGGCTGGCGGCGCGAAGGTGGCGTGTTTGACAAATGTGGTCGGGAGTTCCATAACCAGAGAGAGCAACATCGTCTGTCACATATATGCAGGGCCAGAGGTCAGCGTGGTGGCGACCAAGACATTTGCGGCGCAGGTTGCCTACCTGTTGCTCCTCGCAATTCACCTTGCTAGGGAGAGGAGCTTGCCCAAATCAAAGGCGGACGAACTCATCATGAAGCTCAGAGGAATATCGGACGCCCTGCGGGCCGTGCTTACTGGCGTGGAGCCGCAGGTCAAAAAGCTCGCGAGGCGGTACCGTGGTGTCCAGCACATCTACCTAATTGGTCGGGGTATCGGCTACCCTGTGGTGATGGAGGGGGCCTTGAAGCTCAAGGAGATAACCTACATCCACTCAGAGGCGATGCCTGCGGGAGAGCTAAAACACGGCACGCTCGCGCTAATTGATCAGGGAACGCCGATCATCGCGGCGGTTCCACCTGGGGAGAGCCGGACCCGGATGGTCGGTAACATCGAGGAGGTAAAGGCCCGCGGGGCGACCGTGATAGCAGTTGCAGAGGAAGGCGACGATGTGAAGGGGCATGTCGATGAGTTCATCCCGATCCCGCCGACCGAGGAGCTCTTCAGCCCGCTGCTCTACATCATCCCGCTCCAGCTACTTGCTTACTACACAACGGTCGAGCGGGGCCAAGATCCGGATCGTCCCAGGTCATTGGCCAAAAGTGTGACCGTCGAGTAATTTGTAACTGCTCATCATCCTCTCTAAAAGGGCACGTTTTCTCTCTGATGTAAATCCTACTAGTTCAAGATACCTTTGAAGGTTTCTTTTTCTAGAAACCACAAGAACATGGGTATTTTTACCATGATATAATTTTGGATACACATTTACTCTGGTGAAGATCTTTGCGATTTGCTGAAGTCCTTTTAAATTTACTGACCTGATGAATATCCGTCTGTCCCAACCGTTATAATTTACAAAAGATAGGTGCCCCTCCGCTTCTGAGAAGGCCTGTAAAGCATAACCAAGTGAATCTACGGGGGCCTCGGTCAGAAGGAAATTCATTGCGTCAGGTTTAATGTTCCAATCGTACGTTCCAAATGAGAAGTATTTGTGCAAATCGAGCCAAGCCTGCTTACATCCTATGTCCGCAATTAAACTCCTGAGATTTCTTTCATTAATCCTTGGGCGTAGGCCATAAGCTTTCTCAAAATTATCGCACCAAACTTCAGCAAATTCACGATCACCTCCGGTTGCGATGCCTAACTTATAATTGTGCTCTCTAGGGGCATGATTTCGCCCAGCATTGTCGCCCAGCATGGCGAAAGCAACATACAGCTTTTCCCTCGTTAAACCCGGTTTGACATTAGGAACCTTGCCATGAAAGCGCAAGATTAATTGTTCTGAGTCCTGTCTAATCGGTATGCCGTGTTTAAGCAATATCTTCCGTATCGTTAGCCACCACATATGGTATTTTCTTATAAGCGCGCCTTGGCTTGCGCCCGCCAGATACTCGTCGATTATTATTTTCTCCTTTTCTGTAGTAATGAGCCGCAGGTTGGCCCTAAGACGTTCGTTTAGTGATTGTAATTTGGGCGGATCTATGTGAGCGAGTAGCTTTCTAGCCTTTTCAATAAAATGGTGAGCCTGAGCGTTTGGGCGTAGGCATAGCTTAGCTGCTTTTCTAGCTGAAAGCTCGCCTCTTATCACCTTGTTGGCGTATAGAAGAATCGTCTCTTGATTGGTTTCCAGTTTTCCGCAAGTTTGATTTGGAATTATTTCACCACCAGCCCCATCTTCCAAGGGCTTTTTAAGCGGGTTTGGGGGAGGGGGGTCTCCGAAAGTATTGTATTTAAGCCACCGTGGAATCGCTCAGGTTGACGTAAGGACAGCATTTAGGTCGATTATTAAAAAAGGCAGGACCGAAAGTATTGGGGGTTAAACCTATTGCTGGTGCTCCAAGACTATGTGAAAAGGTAACTTTGGGTGGCCGTTGACTAAATCTTCAATCGTCCGTTCTGCATAACGACTTTTCCATCCAGCTTTATCGTCGGCTTCAGGATAATTCCGTCGACATGAATCCCTGCTCGAACCCTGCCGCCAAAAGTCGAGTTGTCCCCCAGCGCGATGTGACAAGTTCGCATCACTTTTTCGTCCTCGAGCACGTTGCCGATGAGCCTCGCCTTCGGATTAGTGCCTATGCCGAATTCAGCCAAGTTGTAGGCCTTTTTTCCGACTTTGTCTAACATTTTGGCCAGCTTTCTAGAATGTTTGCCTAGTATTTCTATTACCTCCCCTTTCTTCACCCCAAGTTCGATCCTCCCGTGTAGGGCATCCACCATCGAGCCGTCAACGATTACGCGTCCGTGGCCCGTGCCTTCGAGGGGGGCGATGAAGGCCTCACCGGCTGGCAAATTGCCGAAATCTCCAGGCTTGTGAAAGATGCCCGTGTCCGAGTGCGCCCTTCGCCCCCTGATGCTAAAGGTTAAACGAGTTCCAGCGCGGGTCCGAACCTCAACTTCGGATGCGTTATCCAAAACTTTTGCAACTTTCAGCGTCAACCTGCGAACCTGTCTGTAATCGGCGAGCATCGCCCCCCGACGCATCATGTCCTCAGTTATCATGGGCATCGTCGCAACTCTCGCGCCGGCTTTACACGCTTGGAGGCGAGCTTGGGTGTGAGTGAGTGAATAGGTGGTGGGTGCAAATACGACGTCGGCGGTGCGCATGGCGTCTGCCACGAGCTCTGGCGGTTCTTCGCCGTGTTTGGTGCCGGTTGGCATGCAAATGAGCATTGTTTTGGCCCCGACGATGCGAGCGGCTTCGAGAAGGGCTTCGGCAATCTTTCGCCTCGGGGGATCTGTAACAATCAAGACGCGCTCTCCCGATTTGACGCTCATACAAGTTTCTACCGCTATCTGTGCGCCTATTAACAACCCATGCATGCTAGAACCAGCTATTTAATCAGCCCGCTTTTGAAAAGCTCATCCCTGAAGGCCAGCAAGACCTCGCGGACGCTTCCTTCATCTGGAGCATGAACTTCGACGTAGCGCGAGGGAAAGAGAAGGAGGTAAGTGCCCCGGCTGAGTTCAAATTTCACAATCTCCTTGTTTGATGTTTTCACCTTGCGCGTGCGGGGGATTCCCTCGAGGATTTTTTTGAGATTAACTTTTGAGCGAAGCGTTGTAGTTGATCGCACCGACGTGAGCTTCGGCATGTCGAAGACGTTATAGAGGCGCGGCATCTCGCTTACGCGCGGCTCGGCTTCGCTCAATCAAATCCCAAGAATCATTGGGGCGAGGATAATTTAAAATTTGGCTTTATATCCTTTTCGCGGCCAATCGTACGTCGACATCTCGGACGGTTCTACGTCCAGCATGCTCCGCAAGTTTAGCTGCTTCGTTCGCGATTGTGATGGCGCGCTCTTCAAGGACCTCGGCCAGTGCGACGGCCGCTCCCTCACTCACCCGCTTGGCACCCGATTTCCGGATGATACGATCTATCGCCGCTACGGGCAATTCAACCATTTATCCGCCTCCTCGATTATTTCAAACCACTTATAGGGCAAATTTTCCCTTTATTTAGGCAGTATTTAAACCTTTCCCAAAATGGGCTTATAAAACGGTAATTTTGGTGAAAATTGAGTGTTTTTTGGCTCTATATGGATGGAAAAACTTTCGTGTATCGAGTCACGCTTATCAAGGCCAAATTTCAAATTACGTGACGTTTTTCTTCACTCACCTTAAAATGTGCGCTTTGTTGGTGGCTTTCAATAAAAATTTAAGGCGGTGCTGCCTAGTGGGCAGAGGTGAGAGTTTGCCTTGCATGATTGTTGCGGGAGGTCAGTGGGGTGATGAGGGTAAGGGGAAAATCGTCGGATATCTCACCCTTCATGACAAGCCGAAAATCGTCGCGCGAGCGGGGGTAGGACCGAACGCCGGTCACACGGTGCACTCCTTGGGAAAGAAATTCGGGCTGCGACAGCTCCCATGCGGATTCGTCTACGAAGGAGCGCGCCTGCTCATCGGGCCAGGAGTGCTCATCAACCCCGAGGTCGTGCTTAAGGAGGTCGAGTTAACGGGCGCGGGCGATAGGCTCGGCGTGGATCGACGCTGCGCGGTCATCGAGTCCTCACACATCGAGCAGGACCGCACCTCGGCGCACCTGAGGGGCAAGATAGGCACTACGGGGACGGGCTGCGGCCCAGCAAACGTTGCGAGGGTGAGCCGCGCTGCAAAGCTGGCGGGGGAAATCCCTGAGCTCGAACGCTTTCTCACCGATGTTCCCCAGGAGGTTGGCGATGCCCTACGAGGGGATGAATTCGTGCTCGTTGAGGGGTCGCAGGGTTTTGGCCTTTCGTTGATTTACGGCACCTACCCCTATGTCACGAGCAAGGATACTTCAGCGAGCACGCTTGCGGCCGATGTGGGTGTGGGTCCGACTAGTGTGGATGATGTCATACTCGTCTTCAAGGCCTACGTGAGTCGGGTCGGCGCTGGCCCCTTCCCGACCGAGATGGCCCAAAAGGAGGCAGAGCGACTCGGGATCGTCGAGTACGGCACGGTTACCGGGCGGCGGAGGCGCATCGGGACATTCGATTTCGAGCTGGCGAAGCGCGCGGTGATGATAAACGGGGCGACCCAGCTCACGATAACCTGCCTGGACCGGCTCTTCAAGGGAAGCTCTGGCGTGCGAAGTTATGGGCAACTCCCCGCGGATGCAAGGGCATTCATCGAGCGCATCGAGGGTAAGCTCAAGGTGCCGGTCACCCTGATCTCGACGGGCAGGGAGCTCGAGAACGTCATCGACCTGCGCTCGGAGAAACTCTGATGGCGCGCTTGGTGATAGCAGTTAGCGGCACCCCGGGCACGGGAAAGTCGATTTTTGCCCGAGCGCTCGCTAAAAAACTCAACGCTAAAGTGATCGATCTCAACGCGCTTATCCGAAGGAAGAAAATTTATAGGCT
>JAGMBM010000017.1 GCA_023129675.1 Hadesarchaea archaeon
GGTACCCGAGCTGAGGCACTCGATCTCTTGAGGAAAATAGGTGCAAGCGCGGTCCCCGTGGTGAAGCGGGGCACCGATGAGCTCGTTGGGATGGTGAGGCTTCGCAAGTTGTTCGAGAACCCCAGCGAGAATCAACTCGCGATGCTCGTCGATCGCGACGTTCCGACGGTTTCGATAAACGATAAGCTCGAGGAAGCAGTGAATCGTCTGCTCAAGGCTCGCGTCCGAAGACTGCCCGTGCTAAAGGACGGGAAACTCGTCGGGATGATCACGGTCCAAGACATCATCTACCGCGCGATTGCCGAGATGGATGTGGAGCGCCTAGCATCAGATTTCATGCGCCCACACATTATCGCCGTGTGGGATGGAACCCCTATCAAGGCCGTGGTGGAGATCATGGACCTCTCCGGCTTCCGAGCCCTGCCCGCGGTCGAGGAGGGCGGCAACCTGGTCGGGATCATCGACGACTCGGATATCCTCAAGGTGAGTGGTGTTGAAACCGAGTCACGAATGAGCCAGATGGCAGGGCGAAGCGAGGGCGATAGCTGGACGTGGGACAGCGAGAACCGGATCTACATCACCAAGCGGGAGCTGAAGGTCCCTGATAAGCTCGTGCGGGACGTGATGACGAAGGAGCTCGTGACGATAACGCGCAAGACTACCGTGAGCAGGGCAGCGCAGCTCATGCGACAGCATCGGATCGAGCAGACCCCCATTTTGTCTGCGGAAGGTAAGCTCAGGGGCATCGTGCGGGATGTCGATTTGCTCCGCGCTTTGGTTGAGTAGCGATACTTAATTTTTTAGGCTTCTAAAACGCTTCCAATTGCGGTGGGGCGGTGGCCAAAAAACACGAAGAAGTTATGGAGCTTGCGAAACGGCGCGGGTTCATCTGGCCTTCGTTCGAGATCTATGGCGGTGTGGCAGGTTTTTACGATTTTGGGCCGCTTGGGTCGCTGCTGAAAAATAAGATCATCCAGAAGTGGCGCGAGTTTTACGTGGTTCGAGAAGGATTCTTCGAGATAGATTCGCCGAGCATTGTGCCCGAGGAGGTCCTGAGGGCGAGCGGGCACGTCGACCACTTCGTCGATGCGATGGTCGAGTGCCAGAAGTGTGGGTCCGCTTTCAGAGTCGTGGACTTGGTGCTCGAACAGACAGGTAAGGGCATCGAGGGGATGCCGAAGGAGGAGATGGATCGGTTCGTTAAGGAACACAAAGCGCGCTGCCCAGACTGCGGTGGCGAGCTGGGAAAAATTTTTGATTTCAACGCGATGTTTCGAACGGCGATCGGACCAGGGAGCCAGCGCGTGGGTTACCTGAGGCCCGAGACCGCACAGGGAATTTTCATCGATTTCAAACGGCTCCAGCGCTACGCGCGGGGTAAGCTGCCCTTCGGAGTGGTGCAGATCGGCAAGGGCTATCGTAACGAAATCTCTCCGCGTCAGGGTATCATAAGGCTTCGCGAGTTCACGATGGCAGAGGCCGAGGTCTTCTTCGACCCCGAGGATCCACGCCACCCACGTTTTTCCGAGATGGCTAGGGAGCAACTCAGGCTCTGGCGGGCGGGCGATCAGATCAAGGGCAAGGAGCAGTTAACTGAGGTGACGGCCGAGCAGGCGGTCGAGCGGAAGGTAGTCTGCAACGAGCTCATGGCCTACTATCTCGCGCTCACCAACCGCTTCTTGCTAGACCTGGGTATCCCAAGCGAGGTGATTCGCTTCAGGGAGCAAACCCCCGAGCAACGGGCCCATTATTCGAGCGAAACTTGGGATGCCGAGGTTTCGACTGAGCGGTTCGGCTGGGTTGAGGTCGCCGGGCTTGCATACCGCACGGATTACGACCTTTCCCGCCACGCCCAGTTCAGCAAGGAGGACATGACGATATTTTCCGCGGATAAAAAGCGAAAGGTGCTCTGTCACGTGATGGAGCCCTCCTACGGGATCGATCGTCCACTTTACTGCTTGCTTGAGCACTCGTACGTGTCGGAGAAACGCAAGTACCTCCGGCTGAAGAAGGAGCTGGCCCCGATTGAGGTCGGCGTTTTCCCCTTGCTCAACCGCGATGGAATGCCTGAGAAAGCCCGGGAGGTGTATGAAAGCTTGAGGTTAAAGGGGTTCATGGCTGAGTACGACGATGCTGGATCAATAGGAAGGAGATATGCCAGAGCTGACGAGATAGGTGTCCCCTATTGTGTTACTACCGATCACGAAACTCTAAAACAAAATGATGTAACCATCCGTCACAGAGACACGATGAAGCAAATTAGAGTGGGCATTGAAAAATTACCAGATGTCATTAAGAAATTGCTTAATGATGAAATAGAATTTGATAAAGCTGGAAAACCGATTGAAACTACTTCTAAATAAATTCTTTCCCTTTTTCGGTCAAAGCAAATTTAAATTTCGGAGGCTGGTGAGGAACTCGTCAGAAAACGAAGTGAATCATGAGGGGCAGCGCCACGAAAAGGGAAAAGAGAGTGAGGTAGAACACCATCGCCCCGTAGAGCTTGAGGTCCAGCTTAAAATTGTAGGCGAGGAAGAAGTTGAAGACGGCGGGCGGCATCATCGCTTGAATGAGCGAGGGTTTGGGCGAGATGTCGGTGGCCACGCTCAACCCGGTCATCCCGATCAACGCGAGGACCACGAGCGGGCAGACCAAGAACCTTATCGCGCCCACGGTCGCCAGCTTCGATAAGTACTTGCGGGGGTTGACGAGGGGCATTTGATAGCCGACGAACAGGAGCATCAGGGCGAAGAAAGGCTTGGCGAGGTAAATGTCAAATGTATTCCGTGCCACATCCCACAAGTGAGCATGAAAACCGACGAAGAGCAGTGCCGTTATGAGCGCTATGGTCGCTGGGAAGACAAGCACATTTTCCAACACGAACCGCGGGCTTACGCGTCGCTTGGTAGCGGACGACGCGAGAATTACCCCAAGGACCAAGTGCGGGATCCCTATCGACACCGCGTAAAGGCTCGCGGGTCCCAAACCCCCAATTCCGACCAAGGCGTATACCATAGGGAGGCCGAGGTAGGTGACGTTCATGAATGAGGAGTTTAAGGTGACCGCGATGGCCGTTTTTCGGTCGTAGTGCATGAGGGTCGAGAGCCCCACCGCCAGCACGAAACAAACGCCCAACCCCATGAAGGCAAAAACTGCCGCATTGCCAAACCCTAAAATCTGGTTTAGGTTGTAGCGGGCTATTGAGACGAAGACCACGGTCGGCAACATCACCCAGAGGATCCCCACGTTGAGGAGGCGGAATGCGGGCTTCGTGATGGGTCTCAGGATTCTGATGTATCGTATGATGACTCCGGCTATGATGAGTCCAAACGCGTAGAGGGCGGGCGTTAGGTAATCTCCTGGCGTGGGCTTCACCAGCTGGGGTTTACTTGAGCTCCTTCAAAGCTTGCTCGAATATCTCCAGCCCGACATCGGCTTGTTCACGCGTTAGGATGAGTGGCGGTGCAAGCCGTAGCGAGGACACCCCAGCGCCGAGGAGCATGAGCCCGCGTTCGAAGGCTTTGGTCATGAGCTTATCCCTTTCAGCCTTTGCCGGCTCCTTCGTCTCCCTGTCCTTGACGAACTCGACGCCGATCATCATTCCCTTGCCCCGGACATCGCCGATCAGCTCGTGTCTTTCGGCGAGCTCCTTGAGCCTCTTGAGCAGGTATCCACCAACCTCGGCGGCATTTTCAGCGAGCCGTTCGGTTTTGAATATATCCAGCATGGCGATTGCTGCCGAACACCCGACCGGGCTACCACCCATCGTGTTCTCGTGGGCTCCGGGCTCCCAGTCCATGAGCTCTGCTCGCGAGACGGTCGCGCCGAATGGCAGACCGCCGGCTATCCCCTTCCCTAACGTTACAACATCAGGTTCAACCCCCCAGTGCTCGCATGCGAACCACTTGCCCGTGCGACAGAGGCCCGACTGGATCTCATCCGCTACGAAAATCACGTTGTTCTCCCCGCAGAGCTTTGCGAGGGCCTGCAGGTATCCATCGGGCGGAATTATGTAGCCGCCGGCACCCTGAACTGGTTCGATGATCATGCAAGCTAAGTCATCGGGTGGAATCACCTTCTTGAACATTATGTCCTTGATGTAGTCGACACACCACAACCCACAATCGGGATAGGTCTGCTTGAAGGGACAGCGATAACAGTAAGCGTACGGCACGTGGAACACCCCCTGCATCATTCCCTTGAAGTGGCGGCGCGCGGCAACACTCGTAGTCGTGAGCTGGAGGGAGCCCATCGTTCGCCCGTGAAATCCCCCGATGAAGGCGAGCACGTAGAAATTGCGGCTATGCCACTGAGCGATCTTGAGGGCGGCTTCAACGGCCTCCGTGCCCGAGTTCGAGAAGAATACCCGCTTCTTGAAATTACCCGGCGTTACCTCTAACAATCTCTCCCCGAGCTCCACCTGGGGGAGCGTGTAGAAATCGCAGCTGTTGACGAAAATGAGTTTGTCCGTCTGCTTCTTGATCGCCTCCACCACCTTGGGATGACGATGTCCAGCATTTGTCACGGCTATGCCCGAGCTGAAGTCTAAGAAGACGTTTCCGTCGACATCATTCACCCACACTCCATCCGCCTCGACACCCACGAGCGGGGCGGTGCGCGTCAGCGAGGGCGAGATCACCGCGTGGTCCCGCTTGATCAACGCTCTCGCATTCGGGCCCGGCGGCGTCGTTACTATCTTCGGTTTTTTCATTTCCCCCACTTCATCAACCTCCTATCCTCGTCGTGTTTTGCAATCGGTTTTTGGGTTATTAAATTTTTTTTGCCCAGAAATTTCCCTTAATAGTTATTAGAAAATATATTTTACAGTATAGATAAACTTAAATAGATATAAAGGAGTATACATTTTAGGAGAGGGACTCCCTTGGGAAAAGAATTAAAGAGGGGCGTAGAAGGCTTGTTTTTACAAGAGAAGCCAGCAAAAATCCTTATTTTACTAAAGAAGGAGAATAAACCGCTTTACACGGCGATAATTTCGAGAGAGATCAACGGCACCTATGCGCATACTCTAAATGTACTGGCTGAACTGGAAAGGCTCAAATTGGTCAGTTTTAAGGAGACCGGGAGAATCAAGCTGGTGAATTTGACGGAGCTCGGTTCAGAAGTTGCCCGGGCCATACAGGACTTCATCGACCTCGTCAGCTTGGCAGAAGCCGAGGCGAAGATCGACCAACTCTACGAGCGGGAGGTCAAGGGGCGCCTTCGGGAGGAAGTGGCCAAGCAAAGGGTTTCCAGGGAGTTGGGGCGTTACAAGAAAAATCTGGAGGCCCTAACCGAGAAGCCCCCGAACGTCGTGCTGTTTGCAAAAAAGCTCATAAAAAAGATCGATGGGATCGTCGCGGAGGTAATGGGTTACCCACCTGCGTGATGAATTTTCACTCCTCTTGTTTTCCCCGACACGGCGAACGTTCGCCATCGTCCTGTTTCCACTTTTTGAGCTGAGTTGAAAAAATAGCTTTGGTGAATAGTGGCGAACGTTCGCCATCATTCAATGCGGCACCTGATACCTCTGATGATCTCAACCTCGGCTCCTCGCTCTCGACAGAAGCGGGCTATCCGCAGGGCGATGTCCATCCTCTCGGCCCTCACGACGCTGTATTGAACCCACTCCGCCAAGGCCTGCGATTCCAAGCGCTCTCGCAGACGGTAGAGGCTTCGCGGGGCCTTGCCTCTGAAATCATAAATCACGTAGTGGCGAACGTTCGCCATCCCTAAACCGTTTTTCTCCATCGCTCCCGCCGAGGCTTTGGGCGGAGGTCCTTTATAAAGAGGCAAATCCGGGCTGTGTGCAGCTATGACGCGCACCAAGGCGGCCAGCTAAATATGTACACGAAAATTATTTCTTCTTGACCAAATTCTCGATCGCGTCGACGAAGATCGTGTCGATGCGCACATGGAAGCCCTTGTAGTCGAGCGAGTAAGTTCGGGTGCGGGAGTCGAACTCTATCAACCGAAGTCTCCTGAGCTTGGTGATGTAATACCTCAGCTGCTTTTCGTTGAAGCCGGTTGCGCGCATCAGGTCCTCAAGTTTGCAGGATGCGCCACCGTAGAAGCATTGCAACAGCTTCAGCATCTGTTTGGGGCGTTTGGTGGAGATGAGTCGTGCCACGTCATCGAGTGACATTGATATCGCCTCTGAAGTTATGATTAGGAACATTCTTAAATATGTTTTGGGGTTAGAGAAAAAGGGGCGTTTTTCGCCCCTTTTGCCGATTTTGCACGAACATCCCTTTCGCAGCATTCTAACCTATGTTTTGGAATGGAGTATTTGGGGCTGCCTGAGTGGTGAAAAATTATGAACTGCAACAACGCCCCAAATTCCCATATAAGGAACGAGCTTTCCCCGCTTCGACCATCTAAGTCAGCGGCAAGGGACGCGGTGGTGATGTAATGGTAAAAAATATGAAAGTCGAAAAGTTTGAAAAATTCCCAAATAAAGAACAAGCCCGCTTCCTAATTACAAGCGTTGTCACGGTAAAAGTTATCAACCGTATGCGGGCGATGGATACGTTTGGGAGATTCTCGACGAAGAATGTTTTAACCTTGTGTTTCGCTTGCTCTCTTCGCCCTGGTGTCGTGCTGGCCCGGGCTGCTGGAGGCCTGTGGCTCTCGGCCGACCGCCCTTGGGGCATCCTGATCTCCGCCCTCGTGTACGCTGCCTCGCCGTTGTCCGTGAGTCAAAGGTGGAGTTTCAATCCCATTGCCTGCTTTTTAAATTTTAAACTTATACCCCCAATTATGGTAGACAAATTTAAAAAACTAATAAAAGCTGGTTAGAGAGAGCGATGTATGCCCTAATTGTTGTCTTTCTCACCCTTCTT
>JAGMBM010000170.1 GCA_023129675.1 Hadesarchaea archaeon
ACAATGCCGTAATCCCGCAAGACCTGCAACTGCTGACGGATTTTGGGGCGAATGTGTTTGTTTCTGGGATGGAGCTCTGCTAATTGTCTCTCAAACGTGTAAACATCAGCCAGCGTGAAGGTTTCTTTGTCCAATTGTCTAACGCGTGCGAGCACGTCCGCTAGCCAGCCACGAGAGTAAACCGACTGTTCTCGTAGAAACAGGAATCGGTTCCATGAATCTCTTACTGTGGCTTTTGGTACCTCATGCGCATTTTCCACAATTGGGATCCGTGCATCCAAAGGCAAATTTCCCAATAGAATCTCAGAACCAGCCCAGCCAGCTCGTCTAGCAGTTTTACGGAGGCGCTTTCGTCGTTTGATAATTGATTCCGAAATAAAGTGTTTTGGCACGATGAAGAGACTCCGTACTCTCCACATTGCTGGGTCGTATTGAAGGAAAATAAAGTTTGGAATCGTCCCCTTCCGTATCGCTTTGATTTTTGGTTTATAGGCAGAATTCGCGACGCGATTCCCAAATGAACGTTTTTTGCCCTTGAGTTGATACCGCTCACCACATTTAGGGCAAGTAAAATCGACAACTGGTTTGCCTGTGGGGGTAGGAACTAAACCATCAGACGGGCATGATAGACAATACAAATTCTCTCGGCCCCATTTTTCTGTTATGACTCGCGTCCGCTGAGATGGGCTTTTGTAAGTAACGGCTACCTCTGGTCTTAGTTCTAACTTCAATCGGGGCCCCAAAGCATACTAAGAAAATAAGGGATCTAAAGATCTTGTGCTATTTGCAGTATAAGTCGAGGTGCGGTCCCCGATTTTGACTGTCTGGTTTCTGAAACTAAACTCTCTAATTCTGATCAAGAATCACACTCACTAGTTTGACTATGCGGAACTCAAATTACCTTAGCTAGTCTAAAACTCATAAAGATTATCACCGTTAGCATGAAAATTAAGACCCGTAGATCTTTTACACCCCACCCGTAGCGAGCAAGTACCCACGTGATTGGGGCTGCTATCAAGCATAAACAAATCCTAACTCTAATAGGGCAAGTTTAAGTGAAAAAATACCACGGGTGATGTTCGTCGCCGCGCCTATCGTGAAATTCAACATAGGTATTATCCCAATTGAGGCGAAAAATAAAGTTAGCCTGATGTGCTTGCACTTCCCACTGCGGAACTCACAATCTGGGCAGGTGCAGGTGGGCTCATGACCGTTGAAGCTCACCCTGTAGGTTTTGTTCCCAGATTGGCTCGGGACTATCCAAACTTTGCCATCCTTCCTTATCCTCGATGTCTGGGCAATCCGAAGACCTTCCATTTGTAGTGCGTCCATGTTCACCACCGTTACATACTATGCGTATAATACGTATAAACTAAAAGTATTAAAGTTATCGGTATTGTATGTATTATATGTCAAAAACAGAGAAACTTAAAAACCGGGCAATTAAAAAGACAATTACTGTTCTTCCACATCACCAGCAGTTTATAGAGGATAATACCTTAAATTTGTCCAAGTTCGTTCAAAAAAAGATTGACGAAGAAATTGAAAGACGGAGATAAAGATGGATTCTTATAAATCAGATAGTGGTGACATCCGAGTTGCCGATATTACCATTGCTCAGTTAAGTCGCGGACTCTATCGAAGTACTGCAACCGTGTTCAAGGAGTTAGTTAGCAATGCCCACGATGCTGACGCAACGATAGTAAGAATCGATACAAACTATCCAGAGTTTGATTTCATATCGTGCGTTGACGATGGAACAGGAATGCCATTGGCAGGGTTTAAAAGATTTTTTAGCGATGTGGGTATCGGGAGCTGTATCAAGCGCAAACACGGAAAAGACGTAACGGACATTTACAAGCGCCCCATCATCGGAAGATTGGGCATTGGGATTCTCGCCGTCGGACAATTGTGCCACAGTTTTGAAATTGAATCTCACTATAAGGACAAAGATGGAAAAGGTAGAGCATTTAAAGCTAATATTATTCTTTCGGATGTTACAATCCCAGACAAAGAGAAAGTCCTACGCGACGATGACACAAAAAAGAAAGAAATAGAAGTGGGCAAATGGGAATATGAAGAGATTCCTTATGACAAAACTAAGAAAGGGTTTCGCATTTATTCTTCTGATGTGCGTTCGACGTTTCGGAATGAAATGAAGTCCAGCATCGGTGAAAAAGAACGCGAACGACTATCGTTTAGTCTCTCAGATTTACACTCAGAGTTTTACGATAAGTCAAAAAAATCAATCCGCGATTGTAAACCATATTTAGAATCAATTTGGGAATTGGCCACTCTCATCCCCGTACCCTATTATGGCAAAAAAGAGGAAAGCCCCATTAGCTTGGCATCTTTCACATCGAAAGAAAAAAGATCTGATGAGTTCAAGAAAACGATCAAATTTATGCGTGATCGTCAGCAGCAGCTCTTAAATGAAAATTTTCGCGTTATTTTCGATGGAATTGAGTTGCGACGCCATATCCAACTACCGACAGAGGAGGACACAATTTCCAAATTGTATTTTGTCGAATTTAATAATACTGTATTGGACTCACGTCTAAAATTCTCTGGCTACTTGTTCGCGCAAGTTCCACGCGCTATTATACCACTTGAATTAAACGGCGTGCAAATCCGCTTGCGTGGAGTCGGGGTTGGGGGCTATGATCACACGTTCTTAAAATATTATGAAGAAATTGAAACTGTACGGAGTAAGTGGGTCTCCGGAGAAATCTTTGTTGACAAGGGGCTTGAAGAGGCGTTGAATATAGACCGCGATAGTTTTAATGAACACGACGAACATTTCAAAAAACTACAATCAGTTCTTCACGAAAAGCTAAATCCCGTTTTCGATGAGATAAACGGAATCGCACGAGAATGTTCCGAAGAAAAGCGAGACGAAAGAGATAATGAACTGAGGGAAAATCTGCGAAAAATCGTGGCAGAGAAATCAAATAAAAAATTCAAACTTCTGCAGCGTGATTTAGGAGAAGCCGCCCCAATTGTCACGGTTGATAAGGGCAGAGGGGTAATAATTCTAAACAAGAGCGCGCGCCCGCTAAAAAGGAAAAAACCCGATATGATTATTCGAGCTGTTATGCTTGCCTACCATATTGCAAAACACACGACAAAGAATGAAGTAGAACGGGAAGTAAAATTCCGCCAGCTTGTTGGGGCGATCTTGGGTGAACTTGCATGAGTGATGTCAATTTTGATAAACACTATCCCAAACACTGTGTTCGTTACTATGGATGGCTACCTGCAAGTAAGAAATACAAAAAGCTAGCCAAGAAGGACTCTCTCAAGTATTTCACGCTTTGTGCCAAACAAGCAATCGATGTTTTCATGTTTGAATCAGAGAAGCTGCTCTCAAGAGACGCGAAGAGGAAACTGCCAAATGTTATCATTTGCGAGAATGACATAGCGGCTGCAGCAGAGATCCTCACTCTCGTTCGCCCTCCGCTAAGCGAATCGATAATCGTTGGAGAACTTGAAGAAATACTGACGTTTCGAGATACCAAAGAAACTATGGGGCTATCACCCGACAATGATGTTAGGGATCGTAGAATACGCAGGCAGCTGGGAATCAAAAGGAAATTTGAATTACTAAAGAAGTTTTTTCCATTTGACATCATCAACTTTGATACATTCGGGAATTTTTTTAACCCGCCTCCAAATAAAAATAAGCTGTATGCATCCTTTAGTAAAATCTTTGAACTACAGCAGGGGGTCGATACTTTTCTGTTATTTGTAACCACGCCAATTTATCACATTCATCCCGATTCAGAATCTATCTTAAAGAGGGATTTTGAATTTAATGTCTCATCATATCAAAGTATACGCGACGCTCTAAAATCATCACTTGGCACAACAGATTATAACCGAATTGCCATGGAAAAGAAGGTAGCTGTTGGATTTGCAAAATCCATGGTGATCCCAGCAGCAAGAAAAAAAGGATGGGGCTACAAACACCAAGGGATATTCGTGTACGAGACTCCAAATCGACAGAAAATGCTGAGTTCTGTGATTCAATTCTCTAAGAACTCTACTACGTCAGATGACTCTGCCTATGTTAAAGATATCGTCCATATAATTAATGAAATGCCAAAATACTATTCGTACGAGGCATCACTCAAGAATGGTGAAGTAAGAACCCACCTAAAACACGTAATTAAATATCGCGAGAAAATTCGTTCTGAAAAATTTATGGTGAGCCAGTGACAGAATGTAGTTTATCTGGCTTCAGTTTAAATGACGAGAAAACAGGGTGGAACGACCCAAACAAAACTGAAGAACAGCGAGCGCTATTACGCTCAAGAGGCAATCTACTCAACAAAAGGATGAGGTATTCTCTTGATTATAAGATAATTTTAGCAAAAACACGTATCAACGCTGCGATAATGACATATGGGGTAAATAATTGCTACGTCAGTTTTTCAGGTGGGAAAGATAGCGCAGTTCTTAGTCATTTAATTTTATCAATGGGATACAAATTAGAGCACGTATTTTCGAACACGAGGCTCGAATATCCCGATTGTGTTAGATTCGCGCATGAATGGTGTAGAAAAAAAGGTGCAAAGCTCACCATGGTACTGCCGGACATTATGCCCTACGAAGTCTGGAAAAGATATGGTTATCCCATGTTTTCCAAGGAGATTGCGAATATACTCGAAAGAGTGAGGACCCACAAAACCGTGAACCCGAAAAAACTCAAAAGGGTCAAGAACTTTTTGAAATACAAAGATGTGAAAATAAGTGAAAGATGCTGCTACTACCTAAAGAAAAAGCCGATAATGGAGTGGCAGAAACGTAGCAACAAAAAAGTCGCAATAATGGGCGTGAGAGCAGAAGAAAGCCGAGTAAGAAGGACAGTTTGGGTGCGCAAGGGTTGTATCTATGAGACAAAGGATCAAGTCGTCGTGCACCCCATAATATTTCTCACGGAAAAGGATGTCTGGGACTACGTAAAGAGATTCAAAATAAGATTACCCAATATTTATTACAACGGGGTAAAAAGAAATGGGTGTTATTGTTGTGGTTTTGGCTGTCACCTTAATGATGAAAATAATTTTGTGAAACTTAAGAAATTGAACCCTAAACTATGGGAAAACGTCATGAATCATTGGGGATTTGCGAAAGTATGTAAACAGTGCGGAGTAAAAACAGAATAAATTTTATTATCAAGCACCCCCTAGCCAGGTCTGCAGCTTTGATCTTTACTCCCAGAACCGGAGCAAAAATCAGACTTTAGGAGCAGGCACGACTTTTGGAGCAAAGCTCGTCGGACCCAAACGTTTAAATATCCCCCCTTCAAGCCACCCGCCGCCTGCAGTACCCCCTCACGGGACAGGCCCCGCACCGCCCCCGCTTGCAGTACTCGAGCCTGAGCCTCACGAGCGCCGACTCGAAGGGCTCGAGGGCGCGAAGCTTGAGCTGCCTGCCGACCTCAAGCGCCAGCCTCGAGGGCTTCGGCCTAGCCTTCGGCCATATCCCACGGAGCTCCCGAAGGAATATGTTCGTGGCGGTCGGCCCTATGCCCCTGAGCCCCTGGAGGAGTCGCTCGAGCTCCCGGGGGCCTGCAGCTTCCTTATGCAAGCGCTCGAGGTCCCCGTACCGCTGCTTGAGGCCCTTCGCCATCTCCAGGAGGTTGGTCGCGGTCGAGAAGTCGTAGCGCACGTAGCCCCCCGCGTCCAGCACCTCTACGAGCTTGTCCCACCCGGCTCGCAGCAGGGCGTCGGGCGTCGTCAGCCCCTCTGCCTCGAATAACCGATAGGTCTTCCTCGCAATTTCAGACGAGATGCGCTTGGCGAAGAGCATCGATGCCAGGAACCACTTGAACCGGTCCCGGGGCTTCCGCAGGTCCAGGCCCAGCTCGCGCGAGTAGCTGGGGATCCGGGAGAGCTTGCGCTCGAGCTCCATGGTCACCCAACGTTTGATTGACGTCGCGGTGATTAAGGGCAACGTTGGAAGCGGCAAGGGGTGCGACCGGCAGGATTCGAACACTAATTTTGAGCTTAACTTGCATAAATTCGATGGATTTTTGATAGGAACAATGTAAAGTTAGCATGGTAAAAAAGATGATAAAAATATTCAACGTTGTCGTGGAGAGGGATGAGGACGGCTACTATGTGGCTTCCGTGCCAGAGTTACCCGGATGCCACACGCAAGCGAAAACCTTGGATGAACTGAGAAGACGTATTGAAGAAGCGATCAAACTTTACCTAGAAGTCGAAAAAGGGGCCGCTGATGTCATCACGGAATTTATCGGTCACCAAAGAAGAATTTTTGAGGCTCGTTGAAAAGCCGCGGCGGGTTCGTCGCTAATAGTGCGGCCGGCGGATCCCGAACCCGCAGCAGAAAATTAATAAATAGCTAATTCCAATAGAAACTTGGGTAAAAGCATGTGGCCACCCGAATGGTTGATCGAAAAATACCTCGAAACACGTGATCTAGTCGGGGGGAGCTTCGACAAGGATGAGATCGTCAAGCAATGGAACGTGGACAGGAATTACGCTGGGGTGGCACTACACCAGATGCGGAATACCCTGCTCCTGGATAGGGTGGGTAGGGGGCGCTACTCCCCAGTACCGCTAGAAAAATGGGTGTCCATTTGTTCGTTCGCCCTGCAACACCCACAAATTCGGGATGAGTTCCGCGAGCTCCTCAGGGACATGGTAAATGAGGTCGAGGTGGTTATTTTCTATGGTTCGCGCGCGCGAGGCGAGAAGGATAAACTCAGCGATTGGGATCTCCTCCTCGTCGTTAAGTCGAGGAAGGCGAGGGACAAAATGCGCCTTAAACTCGAGCAGATCTACGAAAAAAATCCTAGGTTCATCCCCGAGGTTCTATCGCTGAAAGATGTAAATTTGGCCATGAGCGAAGCCCCGTTATTTCTGAAACTTGTGGCGCGCGAAGGAAAGGTCGTTTTCGATGGGGCGGGAATCGTGAAGCAGATTGAGATTGCGAAGGTGTCAAAAGGGCACCTTCTCCGCGAGCTCAAAATCGCGAAGGAAAATATCTTGAAGGGCATGGCCCGCTGCAGCGACAAAATCTTTAGGCCGGCTGAATCCTGCTATTTCATCTTCCGCGGCGTCCATAAGGTCGGACTCGTCAACCTGGCGATGGATAGCGCCATCTCGAGTGAAGCTCTCTCTCGCGAGGTCGATTTGGCATTCTCAGAGTTTGGAGGTCTAAAACAGGTGTATAGGGCATTCAAAATTAATCGCAGAAAGGCCGAGTTGCCTAAGGAGAAAATAGAAAAGCTCATCACGAGAGCGATCGCTTACTGGGAATGCACGGCCGAAAAGGTGAAGAAGTGGGGAAGAAAAACAGGATAAAGAAACCGAGCGCTCTGCTAGCACAAGCGAAAGCCCATGAGCTATATGTGCGCCGGCTGGGAAAATTTGTCTCATCGGAAGTGGTGAAACATTGGGTGGGGGAGCGAGAGCGACACTTAAAAGAAGCCGAAAAGCGGATGGAAGGTTTGCCACCGGCTTATCTGGAGGAAATAGATCGCGAAAGCGACGAGCAAGCGCGAAAAATGTATGAGAAAAAGAGAAAGGAAATCGCCCCTTTTTAGTAGATTAACTATTCATTAATTTAAAGGTGCGGCCAGCGGGATTCGAACCCACGCAGGGAGCTGGATTAGCGCTTGGCGAAAAACATCGATGCCAGGAACCACTTGAACCGGTCCCGGGGCTTCCGCAGGTCCAGGCCCAGCTCGCGCGAGTAGCTGGGGATCCGGGAGAGCTTGCGCTCGAGCTCCATGGGCACCCAATGTTTGATTGACCTTGCGGTGATTAAGGGCAGCGTTTGTCAGTGTGCTAAGAGCTGGCGTGAAAAAACAAATTGGTGAGGTCGACTTCACGCGTCCAGAGCTTTGACTCTCTCAGCGGATACCTCGATTTGGTCCAGATTTTTCGCGGCTTCCCTGATCCCCTCGATCATCGTAGCTACTCCCGGAGGATACCACTCCTCCCCGCACCGCGTGCAAACCAGTACGGGCACCCCTTTGATCGAGACATCGCCCGTGCGTTCCTGCTTGTACTCAAGGCGCGTTTTTCCGCCGCATCTGCATGGGTATGCTCTCATTTTCTTTTCCTCCTCGTGAAAGTCGGATCCCACCTCGCTGGGTCTGGTACATATATGGTCACGAGATAACATAAATTTTCCCTCGGAGACAGGACTACTTGTACGGGTTTTCCATCAACGAGGACGAGAACCAACGCGCTCTCACCGTAGGGGTCTTGGGGATAATGCTCGACCAAGACAAATTCTTTTCTGAGCGCGTCCTCCAGCATGGATTCGCTTATGTTTTCGTCCTCCGCCTCCCTTCGAGCGTGCCTGCGCCAGATGATAGTCCTTAACGATGCTTTTATCCTCTCGACGATCGCCAACTGCCCGCCGAGGCTTTGGGTGGGGCTTTGCTCCTAAACCCATGTTTTTCACCGACTTTAGGAGCAAGAACAAGACTTTAGGAGCAGTTTCACATGAAAAGTAGGTTCTGTTAACTTAAGTGGGTCTGGTTTTCTGAGTTTTGAAAGGGGTTCTATAAACTTGTCGGGGTTTGAGGGCTTGGCACCCAAAGTCTCGTTTGCACCTAAAGTCAGTTCTTCACCTAAGACCTAAATGCTCAATTGCTATCTGCTCTGAACAACTAAACAGGTTGGTGCACCCTTGGCAAAAAAGCTTGAGTTTAGAAGGCTTCCAGCCGCTCCAAGCCCCGATGAGCTCCTGACCAGAGCATTTAGGCGGGCATCGAGGGCAGCTGATGCCCTGCGAGCGAAAAGGAAACCTATTACGATCGCCAAGCTGCGAGAGGCCGAGCGCATCAGGGTGATGAGCCAGACCATCAGAAAAACCTTGACAAAGCTCGTCACGGCTACGCCATCGCTCTCCAACCTGCCTCCTTTTTATAAAGAGCTCGTGGCCGCCTTGGTGAACGTAGATGACGTGCGGAAGTCGCTCGGAGCTATTGATGGCACCGCTAAAATAATAAGGAGGCTTGAGCGCGAGCACATTCGAAGACTTCGAGCTGTGAGCTCACTTGATGGGACATCCGCCATCCGAAGGCAGGCTTACGGCCGAATCTCCTCCACCGTGAGGCGAGCGAGCGATCATCTGGCGATCCTGCGGGAGGCGGAGGGAAAGCTAGCTGATATCCCATCCGTCTTCATTGAAATGTCGACCATAGTCATAGCGGGCTACCCGAACGTGGGTAAGACGATGTTACTTCGGCGGCTCACAGGCTCAGAGCCAAAGATAGCCCCTTATCCCTTCACCACCAAGGGGCTGAATCTGGGATATTTTGAGCGCGGGTACAAGCGCTACCAGATCATCGACACGCCCGGGCTACTCGATCGACCGCTGGAGGAGCGTAACCCCGTCGAGCGGCAAGCCATAGCCGCGCTTCGCCACCTCGCGGATGTCGTGGTTTTCATGCTGGATCCATCCGGAACCTGCGGTTATGATTTCGAGCGCCAGCTTCACCTGCTTGAGGATATCCGAAAGACATTCTCGAACGTCATAGTGGTGATAAACAAGACTGATTTGCTCGATGAGCAGCGGGTGCGAGAGGTTCAAGAATTATGCAAAGACGCCATTTTCATATCTGCAGCGACGGGCCAAGGGATACCAGAGCTCGAGAAGATCAAAATCTAGAAAGGAGTTTTGATGATGAGGAAGATGACCGAAGTCGGAAAATTAAAGGAGGGGCGTTTCATCATAATCGACGACGAGCCCTGCCGCATCGTGGGCTTCTTCTCCTCAGCGCCCAAGAAGGATGGGCACGCGGAGGTGAAGGTCGGCGCGATAGGCATTTTCGACTCCCAGAAGCGAAGCATGATTTGCCCTGCCAGCACCAAGGTGTGGGTGCCGATAATCGAGCGGGGCAGCGCCCAGGTGCTCGCGGTCGTGGCGAACAACGCCCAGCTCATGGATTTGACGACCTATGAGACATTCGAGCTTCCTATCCCCATGACCCTCCGCGGTGAGGTTCGCGAGGGTGTAGAGGTCGAGTACATTCAGGCGTTAGGTCGAAGGAAAATTGAGCGGGTGAAAAGTTAAAAAGCCCGTCCACATCCATGTCATAAAATACTCGATACTGCCGATGTCCTCCCCTATCCGCGCGACCGCCTGATAATTTCGAGCAATGACTTTTTAAACAGGCCGACTTTAGGAGCAAAAATCAGACTTTAGGAGCAGAAGCTATTTTAGGAGCAAAGCCTTTGGGTGGAAGTTCTTTATAAGCGGGCAAAATCACCCGACGATTGGAATCGGCAGCGAGTGCGGAATCTGGTGCTTTGTCGTCGGCGGGTAGGGAATGACAACCAGAGAGTATGTGTTAAATAAGGGGATAAGGTTAAAATTGTGCTTTACCTAGAAATTCTTTTCTCATGTTGTTTTAAAAGCAGATATACTAGTTTTTTAGGCACCTTTTTCCAAACAGATGTCGGAATATGCATCTTTTCCCACATATCTCGGACCAGAGGCTCCTGTCCCGGAGGATAGATTTGTGTCTTGAATTTCAAAATAAAGTTGTTATAATGCTTCATCCGCTCAAATTGGGTAGCTGGTGCGTTTTTAAAATCCACAAAGGGATCAGGCCGAGGAACATCGTTAGCTGGTCATACGCCCGCCAACGACTTGGATCCTTAGACCTCGATTACCATCCGACGCCTTGACAGCAGTTTGATTATGGCCTTTTGCCTGGGCTCGATGTCCATCTTCCGCACCACATCCTTTGGCAGGTAGATACCCAACCGCTCCCCGCCAAGCGTGGTTATCGTGCACTCGTACCCTCCAGGCACCCGCTCCTCAAGCACGCGCTCGATGATTCCGCTCGAACGGAGGTCGTACGCCTGATCGCTGCAATTCCTGCACCGCGTCCCCGTTAGGCCCGTTATCACCACGCGCTCCCCCGTTCGGTAGCTCTCGTAGACCAAGTCGTCAGCGTAATCCATGGTCGGCTGGTTGCACACCGGGCAGATTCCGCCCCGCACCCCTTTCAGCGGGCTCTCCTTTCGCGCGTCAGCCTTTGCGAGCAGCCGGCGCACCTCCTCCATTTCCTCCTTTGTCACGACATGGATCTCTTCATCTCTAGGCCTTTCCATCTTCATTCCTCCTCTCCGAACGCGGTCACCACGACCACGAGTTCGCCGCGGTTTCAGGCTTGAGCCAGCCCGGTCGATAACTCGTTCCTCTTTTGTTTGACGAAGTTAGCCACGGATTGAACAAAAGTCGCCGTGGAGGTGTCAAAATATCGCTCCCCGCATTTGGAGCAAACCTCGGCTGGGACCCTCTTCACCACTACTCCAGCGATTTCGACATCTACGTTTTTAATATCAATTTGCCCTCCACAAACACGGCATTTTTTCATTTTATTTTCCTCCTAGTCTTGAAGTCCTCGCCCCACTCCTCTATGGTTGGGATATACACCGTGATTATTATAAGAATATCCTCGTGAGGCGCGCACGCGACATGAACTGGCACGCTCCTGACCCAAGTTAATATCAGACAGCTGTGGCCCCTTAGGTCATCGGGATAGTCCTCGACGAGCTTGAAACCGCTACGCATGGAATCACAAACGTCGTCTGCAGTCAGCCCTTCCTCAGCCTCTCGTTGTAAAGCGTGCAAGGTATGGCGAACGGTGTTTATCCGTCTTTTTATCTCATCAACTATGCTCACTTCTCCCGCCTAGGCTTTGGGTGTGGGTTGTTTATAAGAAGGAAAAGTTAGGTGGGAAAAGTGGCGCTATCTGAAGATTCGAACCCGGTCTATCGCGGTGGTTTTTGATACCTCTCTGCCATCTTGACAAACTTCCTGATTTTTCTGATTAGGCTCTCCGCATCCTTTTTGGAGAAGAACTCAGCGTGGTAATCGGCCGCGGATTTTTCCCTTATAGCCTCAGCTAAGGTGTCCCGGTGGCGGGCTTCTTCACTCGGCAGGTAGTTCTTTCT
>JAGMBM010000171.1 GCA_023129675.1 Hadesarchaea archaeon
AACCTCGTGGTTAACGAGTCGTTCGCTTTGATCGCAGCATGGATAGCCAATGCTGATGCAACCGTGTACTTATTCTTCGTCTCGATCTGCAGCCCAAACACGTACTCCGCCGCCGATAGCCAGAGTTTTGCCTGTTCTAGGTGATCCAAGTGAATCATCCTTTGTCCCGCCTAAACAGCACGATTCCCTCTTTTTTAACCGCGGCGGCAAACTCATGTTTTGTTTTCGCCATCTCATCAAACTTGGAATCGGACAACACAGTAGGCACAATTGAACAGCCTGTGCGGTGGCTCACGTCGCTAGCGATTTTTGTGATTTGTGCTTCCAATACTTTCGTCGATCTCTTGACCAAGACTAACACATCCACATCGCTCTCCAGCGTTGCAGCCCCGCGGGCAACCGAGCCATAAAGGATACAGGACCCAACTGCTTTAAGTTTTGAAACTTCCCGCGCAAATTCTTCGGCTACCTCTCGAAGGGGGAAGGTCTCAGCAGCGACAGCAGACTTCAACGCTGAAAGATAAGGCGAGCCTTCTATCAAGTTAAATATTTTCGTTTTCTTCCCCAACAATCTCGATCTTAAGATCTTCGCATTTTCCATATCTGAGACCGTTCGCCAAACCGTCGCATGGGGAACCCCAGTAATTTTTTCGAGTTCCGGGACGCTCCAATCTTTCTCAGGGTAATTTAACAAGGCCCTGGCAATTTTCCTCCTTTTCTCCGAGCCTAGAACCCGAGAGAGAACATCGGTTATTTTAGTCCGCATCATGAACTAATTAGTCCACTTTGTGATATAAAAACTTGTTGAAGAAATGTGGTAGATCGCGGACTTTAGCTCGTCTTAATCTCAGAACTCACCTAGTCCCTTCTGCCCTCGCTCCCGGGTCATAACCCTCTCAAAGGTGTAGGTGGGTGGCCTCCCGATCTGCACGTACTCCAGCTGTGTTTCCCTTAGGAGCTTCAGGGCGCTCGAGGTTATCGAAGGCGCCACCAAGATGCCCCTGACGCGCTTTCCGAGCCTTTCGCTCAGCTCCTCCACGTAGCGCTTGAGTTGACTCACCCCGGCAAGCTCGGCCCGCCCGCGCTTGAATTCTATTGCCATGCCATTTCCATCCCGGTCGACGCCGTAGAGGTCAATCATGCCGTACTTCGTCTGTTTCTCCCGCTCAACTGGCTTGAAGCCCGGCTCGATCAAGCTTGGCTCGTTGAAAGCCACGTTGATCAAGTCCCGCTCGGACCCCACGAGGTAGAGCTCCTCCTGATCGACGAGCTCGAAGGATGCGGCCAGCTTCAGGCTCCTGAACAGAACTAAAAGCTTCTCCTTCGGTCGCTCCCGCTTGGAGATGAGTTGCAGGCCTTCCTCGCCCAGGCGCGCGCTCGCCTCGCAGCCGGGCGGGTTCCAGTTCACGGGCTCCCGCTTCTTCCTTTGGTGGACGAGCAGGGTCCCATCTGGTTTGAGCATCACCACACGCTCGCCTTCGGGGAGCACTGAGCCAGCCCTTCCCACGTAGTTGACCACACAGGAACCGACGAGCATGGTAAGTTGTTTGTTCCTTATCGCTGCGCTCACGAGTTCCTTCGCATCCTCGAAGCTAGGTTTCGTCAGCACCCTCAATTTTGAGACCTCGCGCCGCTAACGGGCACTTCATTTTTGTTGTCAAGAGAAATAAACCAAATGGCCCTATTTTCCACCTCTTAATTTCACCCACTTGCCCTTCTCCAGCCCGCCCTCATCGTAAAACATCCAAGTCAGCCGCGGCGTCGTCTTTGACATCTCCTTTATCGCTTGAATTACCAATTTTCTATCCAGGTCATTGTCGTTCACCTTTGTGAATCCCCAGAGCGCGCCG
>JAGMBM010000172.1 GCA_023129675.1 Hadesarchaea archaeon
ACGACCCTTTAACTCGTTATACAGGTAATCTGCTTCCTGACCCAAAACTTTCTTGCCGAAATCGCTTTCGTAAAATCTGACAAATTTTTCGACATCACTCATTTTTTCACCTGAGATTTTTCCACGCCCGCCCCTTCGTCGCAGTTAATGCAGCCATCCTAGCCGCTTGGGCGTTCGACGGCATCACCACCACGCCCACGCGCTCCAATTTTTCACGTTGGGCGTCGAGGCCTTGGGGATCCTTTGGGGTCCCCACCACCGATGCGACCACGCTGAGGTACCCCCCGCCCCGTTCCGCGGTTTGTTTTGCCTCGGCAATTGCCTCCGCCAGCTTCCCCGAGGGGTCGGGGTGCGCTCCTTGCCCCAGCACCACGTCCAACAAAACTACAGCAGTTTCCCAGTCTCGGGCCTCCTTCAACATTCGCTCGCACCGTGGGCCTAGGTCAACCACTGGGTGTCGCCCTCGAGCGAGCTCGGCTGCCCCGAGGTCGACGCAGGCATGCCCCCTGCTTGAGTGCGGGTCGGGCAGCCGCAGCCGTGGCTTCAGGGGGACGTTCGAGCGCACATCACCAATCAGCCCTTGCATGACCACCATCGCCTCCGCGCAGAGCATCCCGCCCGAATAGAGCCCGCGAATGTACTTCTGCCCGAAGCTGAAGCGCCGGTGCTCCCGCTCCGCAATTTTCCTAACCTCCTCGGGCGAAAGGGTAAAAGTCACCTCGCTGGTTTTACGCTTCTCAACGAGGGCAACCGCGTGGGCTGCCGCATCCTCGAGCGTTTGAGCAGGAATCACGCCATTCGGGGACTTGACCCCGCGCCCCGTCCCCAGAAAGCAGACAACCGCGGGCTTGCCCACGGCTTTGACGGCCTCGAGCACCCGCTGCGCGACGCTGGTAGTGGGGACCAGAGCAACCACCACGATTACCTTTGTGGACTCATCCTCCCCTAGGAACTTCAGTGCCCCCATCGTTCCCAGCCCATCGACTTTTTGCGAGAGGTCCCGGAGTCCCACGCCCAAAGCATGGGATACCCCAACCTCGTCCACCAGACACGAAACTTCCTGAATCCCCGTCCCGAGGGTGCCGATGATGCCCACGGGACCCCGGCGTACGGCATTGGCGAACCCATAACCTGTGCCCTCGACGATAGCTGTGCCACACCCCGGGCCCAAGAGCAAAATCTCGCGTTCTGCTGCCGCTTGCTTGAGCTCGATCTCTTCCTCCAGCGAGACACCGCCGCTGAGGAGCACCACGTGCTTGCCAGCCCGCAGCGCTCGCATCGCATCCCGAGCCGCGGGGGGCCCGGACACGGAGATTACAACAAATTCAGCCATCTATTCCCCAGCCGATAAATTAGACTTTAATTCAAATAGACATGTGCTAGGGATGGGAAACTAGGCTTCCCCTTTTTATTTATTAAGAAGGCAAATATCTTAAGCTAAAGCGCAGATATGGGTTGGGACGATCATGCAATCCACAAGTTACAAGCTTGGCAGATTTTTCTTGTGCAGGCTCAAGCACGATTCGAAGCTCACGCGATCGATCGTAAATTTTGCGAGGGAGAAAAGGGTCAAGATGGCGTTCTTCACCGTAGTCGGTGCGGTCAAGCAGGCGCGGCTTGCCTACTACGACCAGGTGGAGCACGAGTATCAAAAAATTAAACTCGATCAGCCCCTAGAGATTGCGAATTGCTTCGGCAACCTCTCGCTCAAGGACGGCAAACCATTTACTCATGTCCATGCCGTGCTGGTCAACAAGGCTGGCAAGACCTACGCGGGGCACATGATTGGGGCAACGGTATTCGCGGCCGAGCTTCACTTTCAAGAGCTGCTGGGCAAAAAACTCGAGCGGGAGTACGATCAAACAACTGGCCTAGCGCTGTGGGAGTTTGGGGGGTTATAAGGTGGACCTGCTGATAAAGAACGCTCGAATCGTCGGGCGGAAGGCTCTGAAGGACATCGGCATCGAGGGTGAACGAATTGTCAAAATTGGAAAAATTCGGGGCCGCGCGCGAAGGGTGATCAATGCAAAGGGAATGCTGACATCTCCGGCTTTCATCGACCCACACATCCATCTCGATAAGTGCATGATAGGCGACGAGGTGCGGCCGAATATCTCGGGCACCTTGCAGGAGGCGATCGAAATCATCTGGGAGCGAAAGCGTCGCTACACCGTGCCCGATATCGTGCGCCGTGCGGGTGAAGTTATTCAAATGGCTGCACTGAACGGCACCACTCGTATGCGAACTCACGTCGATGTCGACACAATCAGCGGGCTCAAGCCTCTCAAGGGCCTGCTTGAAGCGCGCAGAAAATTCAAACATCTGATGGATATTCAGATCGTCGCTTTCCCCCAGGAGGGAATCCTACGTGATCCCGGGACCGAGGAGTTGCTTTACGAGGCGATGGAGCTGGGAGCCGACTTGGTTGGCGGGATGCCTCACCACGAGCGCCCGTACTCGAAGGCGAAACCCCACATCGATATTTGCTTTGAGGTGGCGAAGCGGTTCGACGCCGACATCGACATGCACGTGGACGAAACCGACGACCCCCGCTCGCGCTCGCTCGAGTACCTAGCGGAAAAAACAGTCGCCGAGGAATACCAAGGTCGAGTCACGGCGGGCCACACCTGCGCGCTCGCGGCCTACCCGGACGACTACGCTCGCAAGGTCATCCGGAAGGTGAAGCGGGCGGACATCAATATGATTACCAACCCAGTCACAAACCTCGTGATCCAGGGTCGCGGGGACAAGCAACCGGTTCGCCGGGGGATAACGCGGGTTAAAGAATTACTGGCGGCGGGGGTTAACGTCACTTTTGGTCAGGACTGCGTGAACGACGCCTTCTACCCGTTCGGCCGCGCGGACATGCTTGAGGTTGCGAACATAACTGCCCACACTGCACAACTGAGCACGCTGGATGAGATTAGAACGGTCTTTCGAATGATGACCTACAACGCCGCCCGCACACTAGGGGTACTCCATGATTACGGCGCAGTTGGGAAACGCGCAGACCTCGTGGTGATCGACGCAGTTTCGGTGAAAGATGCGATTCGAATGCAGCCCGACCGGCGATGGGTAATCAAGGGCGGCAAGATCATCGCGGAAGGTAGGTCGATTCGGAAGTTGGTTTGACTTCGCGTGGTCACATACACAATGCGTAGCCCCCCTCAAGAAAGTTGATCGTATTGCGATCCTCCATCAACTCATCGGAGGATAAGATGCAATGTTTTAAACTCGTACGAAAAAGGCTGATGGTTGGAACATGACCAAGAAATTTGCTGATCTGCACGTTCATACCCGCGCCTCCGATGGGGGGATGCTTGCGGAGGAGGCCGTCCGGCAAGCGGGAGAAGTCGGGCTCGCCGCGATAGGGATAGTCGACCACGACTCCGTCAACGGCATCGAGGCAGCGTTCGAGGCGGGGAAAAAGTGCGAGGTAGAGGTCATCCCAGGCGTAGAACTCAGCGCATACCTCGATGATTCCGAGTTACACATTTTGGGTTACTTCATCGATTGGCGAGACGAGAGATT
>JAGMBM010000173.1 GCA_023129675.1 Hadesarchaea archaeon
TTCATGCACGACATCAACGTCTGCAGGCGATGTCTCAGGCGCGGGCTCTGGGTAAGCGATCGCGGCCCGGAATAACTCATGTATTGCAGTTTTGAGGTAAAACATGCTAAACCTCGAGGCTCTCGAACAAATCGAGGAATTGCTCAGCGAACTAAGAAAATGCTCTGCCCAAGGTGTGCCCATCTTGGTCGAGGGTGCGAATGATGAGAGGACCCTGCGCGGGCTAGGGATGGAGGGGCGCATTTTTAGAGCTTCAGGCGGCAACAAAACCCTGCTTAATTTCCTCGAAGGCTTGGCCGGCTTTAAACAAATTATCATTTTGACCGACTTCGACCGAGCCGGCGATAAACTCGCAAAGTTCTCTACCGAACACTTGAAGAGGCTTGGAGTTGAGCCGGTGGTCAAGTTTCGGGAGAAGCTCAAAGCGATCCTTCGCAGGAACGTCAAGGACATCGAGGGGCTCGCGAGGTTCCTCCGCGGCCAACAAATTGCCCAAAAACGCTAGCAGCCATCATCTCCAGCTAGAATCTGTGGGGCGAACTTTTTGATAATCGAGAGTTTTATACCAATCAGCGCGAGCTCGGCCTCTATCTCCTCCCGTGACTTGCCCTGTCCCTTCAACTTCGAAATTATCTTTCTCAATGTCTCATAGATTTCGTGGGGAAAACATATCCATGCGTCGGTCGTGCGTGCACAGAAGTCCGGGGTCACAACCGACCACGGCTTGCTGTAAAGCGCGCAGATTTTAACATCAGCCGCACCTTCGTCAAACAAGTGTTTCTTGACCAGCTTGAGGCTTTTCCCGGAGTCGGCGATGTCGTCCACCAGCAATATCTGTTTTCCCTTAACTTCAATGGGCAAGGGCTGCGTTATCTTCGGGCGGGCGCGCGTCTTATAAATACCGATGTAATGCTCGACCTTGATAGTGGCGATATTTGGGTTCTCAAGCAAGTCTGACAGAACCCTTCCGGGAACCCACCCGCCCCGAGATATCGCCACGAGCAGATCCGGCTTGTAGCCGTTGCGCCTGATTTGATCCGCAACTTGGATGCAGAGCTTGTAGATGTGGCCCCAGCTCGGCGCCTCATATTTCTCAGGTTTTTTAGGGGATGATATGGACACGCATCTTATTGAATACTCTAGCGCTTAAAACTTGCCGAGTTGGCTAGAGATAATCCAAAAGCTGGGAGAAATGTTCAAAATCGCGGATTACGACATCTGCGACACCCGCAAGTTCCGAGTCCGCTCCTATCGCCACTCCCAACCCCGCGTGCTTCAAAAAATTCACGTCGTACTTGCTATCGCCGACCGCGACGCACTGCTGTAGGCTTATGCCGAGCTCACCCACCAGCCCCGCCAACACTTCATGCTTGAAACGCGGCTCGACGCGGAAGATGCCCTCACCGGTCAGGCGTCCCTTCTTATCAGCGGCTAGCCCGTTCGAGAATACATATCTGATTCCAAGCCTCCGCGCGAGCTCCTCCGCCAGCAAGTCAAGCCCACCCGTTATGACCACCCTCTGATACCCTCTCCGGTGGATCTCCCCGACGACCCGCTCGACGTTCGGCGCCAACCTATAAGGGGTGAGCACGCGCTTGACCTGCTCGAGCGTCGGTACGGGCTTCCACAAAGCGATGTCGCGGCGCATGAACTCCGGGTAATCTATCTCTCCCCGATCATAGGCCTTAAGGTGGCGGCGCGCAGCCTCTTGGGTGCCGAAGTGGCGGTGGAGCACGCCCCAGCAGCTGTCTTCCTCAGTCAGCGTGCCGTCCATGTCGAAGGCGATGAGCTTGTACCGCATGTTTCCCGGCAATTTCTTTATTTGCTCAGATTATAAACTAGCGAAGGTGTTAAGGTGGAACTACTCATTGTTCTGCTACTCACGCTAGTACCCACCTTCGAGGCGCGATACGCGATTCCTGCGGCCCTCGTCCTCACCGACCTCAACCCTGCCCTACTCTATGCTGCATGTGTGACCCTCAATCTCATCGTGATCCCCATAGTTTTTGTTGGACTCGATCGGCTCGCCCCTTCCTTAAGGCGACGATATCGCTGGATAGACTCCATTTTTAAGTGGTTCTGGAGGCGCGGGCACGGGCGGCGATGGAGATTTCCGGCGCTCGTGGCATTCGTCGCTGTCCCCATTCCAGGAACCGGCGCCTACACGGGCACCCTCATGGCTTACCTACTTGGCCTCGACAGAAAACGGGTTGCCGTGGCCATAGCTTTAGGAGTTATCCTGAGCGCGACGCTGACGACCCTTGCGGCTCTTGGCATCATTTCTCTCGCTAAAATCCTTTAACCCCAAGGAAGTTGTTGCTAGGGATAAAACAAATGTCCGCGCTGCAAAATTACGGGAGCTGGCGCGCGAATCCCAAAGTCCAAGCTTTTAAGCGCGCGCTCGCAATAAATTTGGGAGGCTGGAATATTTGCGCGCTCGACCACGTTCGATAAGCATCGCATCTGGTAAAGGTGGCACAGGAAAAACCACGTTGACAGCGAATCTGGGTATCGCCCTCGGCAGTCTCGGACGCGATGTAAGTATTTTGGACGGCGACCTTGCGATGGCGAACTTGGGAATAATCATGGGGATGCATAAGTGTGAAGTGAGTTTTTTAGATGTTTTAACGGGAAATGCTGATATTAAAGACGTAACTTATGAAAACCACGGCATAAAAGTCATCCCGACGGGCTTTCGTTTTGAAGATGTACATGATATGCTCTCGAAGGTGAAGCGCGAGCGCGTCGAGGAAATCATCGGCGAACTCCTGCGGCAGACCGAGTTTCTACTCATAGATGCCCCCGCGGGAATAGCGGATGCCACGATAATCTCGATTGCGGCCGCTCGCGAGATGCTGCCCGTTTGCAACCCAACTTACCCCAGCCTCGTTGACTGCTACAAGACGATCCGCTTGGCAAACGTGCTCGGCTCTTGGGCCCGAGGCCTCGTCGTTAACCGCACAGGCAAGGCGGCGGACCTCTCGCTCGGCGAGGTCGAACAGTTCATGGGGCGCACGCTCGGGGCGATGCCGATCCTCTCAGATATTCCCGAGGATCCAAAGGTTCAAGAGGCGGAGCGTGAGGGCGTTCCCGTCGTCGTGTACGAGCCCGAGTGCGCAGCCTCGCTGGCCATCAACGAGCTCGCGAAGGTTGTCGCGGGCGAAGCCGATTTGACCTACGTCCCATACGAGGAACGCGCCGTTGTCGAGACCACCAAGCGATTGATTCGGGCGCTCACTGGGCGCCGGGCATAGCATCGTGGCTCTGGCTCTGTTTTAGAACCAAGGTACTAGGTACGAGAGTACGAGCACCGCCACAACAAATACAGCACCAGCGGCCAGGAACCCGCCGACGATGCCCCACCTCGGGATGGCGAGGTACAGGGTGATGGCGAAGAACACGTTCGAGATCATCGCCATGACTACGCCCCGCGTCATCTCGGTCGTTGCTCCGATGTCTCGGTTGTGGATGTAGTGCAGAGCGACCACTCCGCTCGTCCGAATCGGGGCCCCTGCAAGGATGCCGCCGGCGGTAGGGCCGAGCAGCGCTGCCATGAGCAAGGCCCCAGCCACGAGGACCCCGCCAAACAGGAAGTCGAACGCGATGACTCTCACGCTTGGTCTCGTTTTCAATTTCAACCCCCATCAAACCTTTCGCGGCTCTGATAAAACTTTCACCGATGGGCTAGTTGTTAACGATAATCGGGCGATTCTACTCAGGTGAGGGGCAGAAAAATAGATAACTTCTTTTTCCCCTCCCCACATCGACACCATCTCCATTTTCATTTTTCGGGTTTAAATGCAACAACTGAATTTGGCGTAACGAGCATCCA
>JAGMBM010000174.1 GCA_023129675.1 Hadesarchaea archaeon
CCGATTTTGGTATTGAGGATAAAGTGCTCGTGCGCTCCGATGGTACCGCTGTTTATACGGCGCGCGACATTGCCTACCAGCTCTGGAAGTTCGGGCGGACGAAGGCGGGACTACTTTTTAAATTCCACTCAAAACACCCGGATGGCACCAAGACCTACACGACCGCTCAGCGGGGCAGGTCGAGCGCAAAGTTTGGCCGAGCCGACAAGGTGATCAACGTCGTCGGGGCGGAGCAGCGGTTCCCCCAGCAGGTTGTCTTCACCGCTCTCAAGGCGCTCGGGCTGGAGCGGGAACACAAGAACTCGCACCACCTCGCATACGAGCACGTTTGGCTCCCGAGCGGCAGGTTCTCCGGGCGCAAGGGCACATGGGTTGGTTTTTCCGTCGACGATGTAGTGGAGGAGGCGGTAGCTCGCGCCTACGTGGTGGTCGAAGAACACGCCCCCAAGGCGAGCGAGCGATTCAAGCGTGAGGCTGCCGAGCTAGTGGGAGTGGGAGCAGTTCGGTATTCGTTGGTTTGTACTTCCCCCGAGAAACGTATCACGTTCAAGTGGGAGGAGGCACTCAACTTCAATCGGAATAGCGGCCCAGCGGTGCAGTATTCTCACGCTCGGGCATGCAGCATTTTGAAAAAGGCGAAGCGTCGTAGGGGAAAGCACCCCAGCGATGTTTTCAAGTTGTCCGAGGAGGAGCGCCTGATCAAGTTGCTCGCGAAGTTCCCAGAAATCGTGCGCGAGGCAGGCGAGAAGCTGCAGCCGAACTTGCCAGCGCTTTACGCAGCCGAGCTCGCGCTGGCGTTCAACACATTTTATGAAGCGGCCCCCGTGATCGAGGCCGGAGTGCCGGAGCTCCGCGCCGCCCGCCTTCGCCTCGTGAACTGCGTTCGGATAGCGTTGCGAAATGCGCTCGATTTGATGGGGATAACTGCGCCAGAGCGAATGTAAAACTAAAAACCTTCCTTGAATTCACCCTGCTTGAGGCGCTCGTACCACGCCTTCTCCACGGGCTCCTGCGCGTGAAACTCTTTGCGTCTTGCTTCTAGCAGCTTCGGCTCCTGACCAACAAATTCAGAGGCCGAAAGTACACGATGTCCCCTTCGTCTGGCCTCGGCGTGCACAGGTCTCAAGTACTCCTTGTAATCCAAACTCCTCAGGAGGTGATGGTCCACGATGGTCAGCGGCATCTCACCCACGATCTTGACCATGTTCTCGCACGCCTTCGCGAGGCTCTCCCGGTCGATCTTGAAATCCTGCAAGTACAAAGGAGGACCCCCGATAAAGAGCATATTTGGTTTTTGCTTCAAGATGAGCTTAAGTGGTTCGTCGTCGATGGGGCCCTGTACGTCTGAGGCGTGCATGAGCGAGCAGCCCGGCGTCTGTACCGTTAACATGAGGACATATCCAAGTTGTGAACCGTGGGTGCCATGAAATACGGGTTTTGAGAACTTGAGGGTGGTGCGGCCGAACTTGAAGCTCTTGCCATCAGCGGCGCGGATCTCCTCGGCAAGCTTCGAGTTTAGCTTCTGAAACATGTAGCCCCGCTTTCGCTGACTCAGATTTATGTTTGAGCTCATGTCCTTAGCTAGGATGAGTTTCCCCCGGTAAAGTCGCTCAGCGAGCTCGGGTGAACTCCATACCCAGAGCCAGTCCTCGAAGCTTGGTGCGTAGTGGTCGAAGTGGTAGTGGCTTATGGTCAGCACGTCAGCGTTGCGTGCGGCGTCCAAAATTTCCTGTCGGGAGCGAGCAAGCGCCATGTACTCGCGCTCGTGAGGGCTCAGGTTGAAACGGGGCCCGAGAGCAGAGCCGGGGTCGATTACGAGTTTGACATCATCGGTTTCGACGAGCGTGGCCATGCTCCGGACACCAAAGCTCTCGCAGGCGAGCGGCAATACTCGAATCTCGCCGTTCCCCACAGGTACCGGCTTCATGCGATCAAATCCACTTCTCCCCGCGAAACTTAAATGCGAAGTGCTCTTACACCTAACCATGCCCGCACGCTTGAATTACGTGGAGCGCCCGAGGCTCAAGCGACCGATACTCATCGCTGGCTTGCCAGGTATAGCCCACATAGGAAAGCTGGCAGTTGAGTATTTGACCCACAAGCTCCGCGCCAAAAAATTTGTCGAGCTATATTCTGAACACTTCCCCGAGTGGGTCGTCCGAGACGACGGATCGGTCAAGACGTTGAAGGTAGATATCTTCCACTGTAAGCCAGATGGGTTAAAGCGCGATCTCCTGCTCGCCACCGCCGATGCCCAAGCGGCCTCCCCATCGGGGCAGTACAGGCTCACGGGCGAGATCTTGGACGTTGCGGCGCAGCATGGCGCGGACACCGTTGTCACAATGGCGGCATACGTGCTCTCCCCTCATGAGTCGAAGGCGAAGGTGGTCGGGGCGGCGTCGGACGCTGAAACAGTTAAACTCCTCCGCGAGCACGGGGTGCAACTTCTCGATAGTGGAATGATAGTGGGGATGAATGGCCTGCTCCCCGGGTTGGCTGCGGCGCGGGGTATGCGCGGGTTTTGCCTGCTGGGCGCCACCCGAGGAGGGATGCTCGATGTTGGGGCGACGGAGTCCGTCCTCCGAGCTTTGAGCGGGGTGCTGGAGTTTGAGCTGGATTTGGAGGAGCTTCACGAACACGCGATGACTCTTCCCAAGTTCAAACCGCCCAGGCTCAGGTTGCCGAGTGGGATCGAAGAAGAAACCAGTTATATTCGCTAGGTCGCTCACTCACTTGCGGTAGAAACGCTTCGTACCGATTACGACGACGGCGGGAGCACCGCGGGAACGATGGCTGTAACAACCCTGGCATCGATGAGAGCACCCCACCGTTTCCACCGAGCTGAGAGTTTAAGTCTTGACAATCAAGAGTAAAATCGGTGCCCAAATGTCAGGGGAGCTATCGGACAGGGAAATGGGGAATATAGCGAGGGCTTTTGTTAGGCGCTCGATGAGGATAGGGAAAGGGCGCGGCAAGCACGATGCTGTGAGAATCGTCTACAACCGGACCGATCAGAGTTGTGAAAAGTTCACCTTCAAGGTTGAGGAAGAAT
>JAGMBM010000175.1 GCA_023129675.1 Hadesarchaea archaeon
ACATCAATCCTCTCCAACTTCGCCTTGAACGAGCTGTGGACGTTCAGGGATAGGGCGCGCTCGACCAGAGGAATTCTGAAACGTGCGGCGAAATTCAATCTGATTTGCGTGGGCGGCCTCGTGATCAACCTCGTGGTCCTAGCTGCCCTAACCGAGCTATTGGGTATCCATTACATGATATCTGCGCTATTCGGCATCGCAGCAGCAACACTCTGGAATTACGTGATGAGCGCGATGTGGACGTGGAGATATGCCGGAGCGGGATAAAGTCTCCCGCAACACTTGGCGCGGAGAGTGATACAACTGGTTCGAAAATTCAGGCTGACAAAAAAAAGATCCTTTATTTTGTTATTTCTTATCTTGGGGTCTATAGTCGCCCTCCTCACTAGCCTGAACCACTTAGACTCCAACCTACACCTCGACTACGTGAGGGGAATTCAGGAGTCAGGTGAAATCCCTGTCTATCACCCCCACATCTACCAAAGCGATGTCGTTCAGGTGGCGTTCCCCTATCCTATCGGGTACCACCTCGCGATGGCCGCGCTCCCCCATTGGATCCCTCTCTACAAAGTCTTGGGAGTTGTGTTCGCTGCCGTGTCGCTCATCCTAGTAATTAAACTCCACAAACTCCTCGGGTTTAAAAAAAATCTGGCGGTGATTACACCACTCGTCCTATCTCTTTCATTCTCCAGATTCACGATCACTCCACACCCAGATATGTTCGCCCTAATGCTGGTACTCCTCAGTGTCTACGCCACACTTAGATACGTCCTCGAAGGAAAGTCCGTTTATGCCGCGCTCGCCGTTGGATCTGGGTTCTACGCCGCCATGACAAGGGAAATCGCGCTAATGACGCTTCTCTTCGCGTGGCTTGTGCTTTGGATAAAATACCGCGACCGACACAGAAAGCTGCTCCAATTAATTATCCCGATTGTTCTCCTCATCGGTCTAGGTTATTATTCGGTTAATTCTGTAATGCGGGAGGAATCTCTCCTTTACCCCCTCCATGGGGCGACAGACCCACAGGCGTACGAGTGGTATTCCAGCCACGTCTCTTTCTGGACCATTTTGGTGAACGGATACTGGTTGCAAGCGCTGGGGGCAGTCATCGCAGCGTTCTCGGTCTTTATCCTCCTGCCCTTGACAAAGCCGCAAGATCGAATTCTAGCGTTGGTTTTTGGGTGCCAAATCGTCCTCATATTCGTCCTAATGCCAAGCACAGCGGGATTGGATCGGTACGTAATGTTCACCTTGCCATTCTTAGCCATTGCCTACGGAAACGTCTTCAAAAACTTTAGACGATGGTTGCCAATCCTACTGGTGGGGATAATTATTATCTATCCTGCCCATGGGTACATCCTAGAAAAAGAAGTCCCCGACGATTTTGACGATATCACTCGCCATCTCGACCAAAATGATTTTGTATTAACGAGGGAACATGCACAACTTGCCTACAGGGTCGGGTGTCGCGCAGGTTGGACATCGCTGTTCTGGAGCGGGGGTTTGTATGATACATTCGATAATGTCGAACGACTCGAAAACTTCATCACGGAGCACGGAGTGACGCATGTTCTGGTTGATAAGGAACTTGTCATCGCAGCGGACAGCCCGATGATAGGAAGTGAAGCCGTAGGATATCCTCGAGATTGGGTGAACAAAGTCGACGACATCGGTTTAAAGATCGACGAGACCGAGCACTACATCCTGTACGAAATGTAACAGATGAGAAAGATCAGCGTGATCAACTACTGTAGGAGCGAAGAGTAGAACCTGACCCACAGCTTCCCGATTCTTTCCGAGGAGAACTTCTCCGCCTTCTCGCGCGCCTTCCTCCCCATCTTCCGCCAGCGCCGCTCGTCCGCCAACAGCCCGAGCACATAATTGGCGAGTTCGTCTGAGCTGCTTGGTCGAAACAGGTAGCCGTCTACGCCGTGGGTTATCACATCCTTCAGCCCCAGTGCATCGGCTCCCACGACCGGTCTCCCGCACGCCATCGCCTCGAGGGCGACCAGCCCCTGAGTCTCCGTTTCAGATGGCATAGCAAAGACATCGCACGCCCCGTACGCATCTATCAGGTCCGACAAATCTAAATAACGTTCGAAAACGAAGCTATCGGTCAGCCTCTTTTTCTCGACCAGCTTTTTGTACCACGCCTCATGAATACCCGTGCCAATTATCCTGAACCTAGCCCTTGGGTATTCCTTCAAGATCTTGGGCGCCGCTTCTATCAACACCTCTATCTTCTTTTCTTTGCCTAACCTCCCGACAAATAAGATGCAGG
>JAGMBM010000176.1 GCA_023129675.1 Hadesarchaea archaeon
TGCGTTCGGCGATGTCGGTGATTTTTCAAAGTCGTAGAGCTCCAGCAGTCGCGCGGTGATGTTTTTGGCTGCTGGGTCTCTCGTGGAGGCGAGGACTAGCTTCATCCGATCGTTAGAAACTCACACTATACACAAAAATAGATGGTGGGCCCGCGGGGATTCGAACCCCGGAACTTCGCCATGTCAAGGCGACGTCATAACCACTAGACCACGGGCCCAGACTTGTGTTTGGAATCAAGAGCAATAAAATCTTACTCATTTTAAGTGGTGGACCGGGCGGGATTTGAATTCGCGCGACGCCAGCTTTCCTGAACATCGTCCCGCGACCTCCCGCATGCCAAGCGGACGATCATACCAGACTGATCTACCGGCCCACCGAGAAAAGAGTTGTCGCGTGAGCTTAAGAAATTTTGTGATTGTCCAACATTAGACAGACATCAGCTAACGAAGCCGCAGTCCTTGAATAGTTTTTACCTTCCAGTTGTAGCGCTTGATGCGACGCGATCGACCATAGCCACAGGCCGCGCACACGCCTCGTTGAACGTGATAGGCGCGCCTCCCACAGCGTCTACAACGGATGTGCACGACTTTGTGGCGTTTGCCCATCGATGGAGTACCTTTGACCATGTCCCTCACTCAGCCGGAGAGATGAAGACGACCGAGTCGCCTCGGATCACCATTGTCCCGTAACGTTTCGCCGCCTCACCACCTTGGATATCCTCTGCATTCTCTAGCACTAAATTGATGTGCACATCAAAGCCGCTCAGCTTCCCTCTGAGCTCTCGACCGCCCTTGAGCCCCACGAGCACCGATGATCCAAGGGCACGGTTGAGCACATCGAGAGGTCGTTGCGCCATGAAAATCATCAACTTGTCGCTAGCTGCGTATTTAAGCATATCGAGCCACTTTTGTTTGATGCCGATAAAGCGCCGTTATCATTTACGAAAAGCTTTGCTCAGGCAACTTACACGGGGAGTCGTCGAGCGGTTTGGCGAGCCCGCTGCTGAACTTTTGAAGGGGCCGATCGAGGTTTTGGAGCTGGAGGAGGGAAGGGAGATCATCTTGGCTGCTGGCGAAGTGCTCTTGTTCAGATTGAGCGACAAGATTTTTCCGCTGCTGAAATCACTCGATCGAATTCCGTTAAAACGGGTGGTCGTTGACATGGGGGCAGTGCCTCATGTCGTCAACGGAGCCGATGTCATGGCCCCGGGGGTGGTTTCTGCGGACGGGGGAATCACTCGAGAGGAGGGCGTGGCGATCGTGGACGAACGACACGGCAAGCCCATCGCGGTTGGGCAAGCGCTCGTGCCCGGGGCTGAGATGCAGGGCCCGAGGGGGAAAGTGATCAAGAACCTGCACCATGTTGGAGATGAAATGTGGAGGTTTCAAGCAAAAGGTTAAATAGCTGAGAGCCTCGACCGTTTATTAGAGGGCGGTTGCTTGAAATCCTTAAAGCGGTTGTTCAGGGCAAAGTCCGAGGTAAGACCTGAAACGGTCAAGGAAATACCAACCATAGAGCTCGAGGAAGAGGCTATCGGTAGGCCAAAGGGCATCCACGCGCTCGAGCCCATCTACGTTAAGAGCATGGACCTTCACAGTCTCGTTGACGTTCAAGAGGTCGCGGATGAACTTCGAGCTGGCAACATCATGATTCTCGACATCACTACGCTCATGAATCAAGACCCAGCTGAGCTCAAGCGGGCGATCGACCAGCTGAAGGGGATTTGCCAGGTCATAGGTGGGGACGTGGGCCGCCTGACGGAGTCAAAGGTAATAGCCACTCCTAGGTTAATCAATATCAAGTTTAAAAGAGCCGTCGCATAACTTTTGGTGAACTCATGCGGAAGAGGGAGTTTTTGCTCCCTATCGATTGTTGTCCCATATGCGGAGCTAAGGACACCTTTCGCGTCAGGGGCAGGATCGACGACATTCCATATTTCGGCGAGCTGATGGAGACCTTTGCGAGCTGCACCAGCTGCAAGTTCAAGCATGCGGACGTCATGTCATTAAGCGAGCGGCCCCCGGCACGCTACGAGTTTCAAATCACATCCGAAGAAGACCTCAATGTCAGGGTCGTGAAGTCGAGTACGGGAACGCTCAAGTTGCCAGAGCTCGGGGTGACCGTGGAGCCAGGGCCAGCGAGCCAGGGTTATGTGTCGAACATCGAGGGAGTGCTCGGTCGCGTCAAGGAGGCGATAAAGCTGGCAATCGAAAAAGTTGATGCTCCGAGGCGTCGACGGGGTAAGGCGAGGATCAAAAAGCTCGATGAGGTGGGTGCAGGTAAGCGTAGGGTTAGGCTGATTCTCATGGACCCATTCGGGCACAGCGCAATCGTGGATGAGCGGGCCAAGAGACGCGAGCTGACCAAACGGGAGTTAGCATTGCTTAGGGGAACTCCCTCACCTAGTGGAGCCTAATGGTTTCCAAATTCCGAGGCGCCCTCGTCTCGACCTTGAAAAGCTTGTATAGCGTACTTGCCAAGTCGGTACACTTGTTTTCATCGCCGTGGACACATATGATACGATGCGGTTTGGGTGAGGCCCTCCGCACGAAGTTCAGCAACTGGGCTCGATCTGAGTGCCCGCTGAACCCCTCGACCGTTCGGATTTCCATGTTAACCTTCGCCTCCACCACCCTCCCTTTCTCGCCGCGCAGGGGGACTTCGCGCCATCCCTTTTGGATGCGACGCCCGAGGGAGCCCTCGCACTGGTACCCGACGAAGACAAGGGTGTTGAGTGGGTCGGGCGCGAGGGTCTTGAAGTACTCGAGCACGGGCCCTCCGGCCATCATCCCCGCCGTCGACACGATCACCGCCGGGCCTCCGTCGATTACCTGCGCTCGCTGGTCAGGGCCTTTCACCCTCTCGAAAAGCTCGGACAGGAATGGATTTTCATCTGCCCGGAATATCCGATCCCGCAGCTCTTGAGACAGGTATTCTGGATAAGCCGTGTGGATAGCCGTCGCCTCCCATATCATCCCATCCAAGTAAACGGGTATCTCGTCGAGCATCCCTTTTCTCTTGAAATCCTCGAGCAGGACCATTATCTCCTGCGAGCGCCCTACCGCGAATGCCGGTACGACGACCTTGCCCCCTCGCTTCGTGGTCTCGGTCACGATTCGGATAAATTCTCTCTCGGCGTCCGCGCGGAATGGCTGGATATCCTCAGCACCACCATAGGTGCTGTCCATGACGAGGGTCTCCAAGCGAGGGAACATGTGAACGGCAGGGGAGAAGAGACGCGTGCGGTCGAACTTTAGGTCGCCCGTGTACACGAGGTTGTAGAGCCCATCACCGATGTGGGCGTGCACGATGGAGGAGCCCAGGATGTGCCCTGCGTTGTGGAAGGTAATCCGGATGTCGGGCGCGATGTCGGTGACATCGCCGTACTCGAGTGGGATGCAGTGGCGAAGGAAAGTGTTGATGTCTCGCTTGTTGTAGGGGAGCGGTCGGTCCTCGCGCTCCGCTATGTCCACGTAATCCAGCTGTAGGAGCACGGCGAGGTCACGCGTGGCGGGAGTACAGTAGACGGGACCTTCGAACCCATACTTGAAGAGGTAGGGGATGAAACCGCAGTGGTCTAGGTGGGCGTGGCTGAGGATCACCGCGTCCAGTTCGGGCAGCCTGATTTCGGGGATCTCGAGGTGGGGGAAAGCTCGATTCTCGGACGCGACGTTTACACCACAGTCGATTATGACCCGGCTTTCAGGGGTTTGGAGCAAAAATGATGAACGTCCAACCTCGCGCGACCCCCCGAGGGTCGTGAACCGGATCCAGTCTCCCTTCGCCTTGGGCTCTCGATGGATTCGCCTGCCTATCTTCCGCAGGATATCGCGTCGCTCGGCACCCGCTTGGATCATCGAGAGGCGGATGTTTCGCACGATGCCAGACTTGATGGGAGGCGCCCGGACTATCCGTGGGGTCCAGCTGATTTCCCGCATTATCTCGCGGAGTAGGGAGCCCCCCTTGCCTATGGCTATTCCGGGCTTCTGCGCTTCGATGGTGACTTCCCCTACATCTTGGCTGAAAATTACATCGGTTATCCCAGCCTCTGCGGGGACGAGGCGCCGGATGTCCTTTTCGGCCTCTTCGGGCTTGGTCAGGATTCCGGGGTCGGGGCGTAGGATTATCCGCTTCCGGATCTTGCGCGCGAGCTCCTTTATCACTTCACCGTTTTCCATGAGTGGGTCGAGTTTCTTACAGTAGAGCACTACCTTGGGTCCCTCGAAATTGATGTCGGAGATCGCCCCGGCGAAGGGAGTCGCCTCTCGCACAATGCGTTTTATCTCTTGCAACAGTTCTTCTGCAGCCATGCGGCCACCTTTTAAGCAGAGCTTAGATTAAGCCAATTTTTTTATCGCTTCGGGTGAAAGCTCACGATATCCTCGCTTGGTTATCGTTGCGACCATGATCTCGTTGCCCGTGGCGATGTCGCGCTTCATCGCCGTTCGCACTGCCTTAATCACGATGGGCGAGGCTTCCTCGATGCTCATGCCCTCCCTGAACTCGGTCTCGAGCACACCATAAGCAACCGGCGAACCTGAACCCGTAGCTATCATGGTTTCTTCGGTTAGGG
>JAGMBM010000177.1 GCA_023129675.1 Hadesarchaea archaeon
CCCGATGTGCTCGACGTGTGGTTCGACTCGGGAATTGCCTCCTGGGCGAGTCTCGGCTACCCCCAGCGGCGCGAGCGCTTCGAGCAGATTTGGCCAAGCGAGTTCATAACCGAAGGCGAGGACCAAGTGACGAAGTGGTTCTACAGCCAGCAAGTTGTCTCGATCGTCGCCTTCGACAAGATGCCCTACAGGGTCGTGCTGATGCATGGGTTCGCCCTCGACGAGCACGGACGGAAGATGTCGAAATCGATGGGTAACGTGGTGGACCCCAAAGAGGTCGTCGATAAGTACGGGGCCGACGTGCTGCGTTTCTACATGCTCTCGGCGAACCCCCCCTGGGAGGACCTCCGATTCAGCTGGAAGGGGGTAGACATCGTCGCGCGGATGCTGAACGTGCTCTGGAACGTCCACGTGTTCGCCACCACCTACATGGCGCTCGACGAGTTCGACCCGAAAAAGATCGATATGGGGCGAGTGCGTGAAAAATTCATGCCCGAGGACTCCTGGATGATCTCCCGCATAAACAGCGTGACGCGAGATGTCACAAAAGCGTTCCAGGGGTTCGACCTGCATCACGTCACCCGAACCCTCTCGTCGTTCGTGCTCGAGGACCTAAGCCGATGGTACGTGCGCCTCGTGCGCGATCGCGTCTGGATCGAGCGGGACGACCCCAGGAAGCTCGCGGCATACGTCGTGCTCTATCAATCCCTCCATACTTTGATCAGGCTGCTCGCGCCGATCATGCCCCACGTGGTCGAGGTCATTTACCGCGACTTGGTCAAGGCCACGGACACCGGGGCGCCGGAGAGTGTGCACATGCTCCCCTGGCCATCGATCGACGAGCAGGCGATCGACGCAGGGCTCGAACGGAGGATGAACATGGTGCGTGCATTCGTCGAGGGGGGTGCGGCAGCCAGACAGCAGGCACGGCTGAAATTGCGGTGGCCCGTGAGCAAGGCCGTGATTCGGGCATCGTCATCGGAAGTAAAATCTGCCCTTCAGGGGCTTCAGGACGTACTACAGGGTCAATTGAACTGTAAGGAACTCGTCCTGCTTGGACCGGTGGAGCAGAGTGATGAATCTCGTCTCGTTATCAAACCAGATACACAACGCCTTCAAGAGAGGCTGGGAGATTTCTCGCGGCCCGTCATTGATACCCTTCAAGAGACCGATGTCTTTCGACTGCGCGCTGAGTTGCAACGCCATGGAGTTGTGGAGCTGCAAATAAAGGGGCAAAAGGTCAGTGTTTCGTCCGAGGAGCTGAGCTTCGAGGAGGAGCTACCCAAGGGTTTCACCGCGACCTCCACGGAGTTCGGCAGGATAGCGATCGACACTAGGATGACGCCCGAGCTACAGGCCGAGTGCATGGCGCGGGAGCTCGTCCGACGCCTGCAAACCATGCGCAAGGAGCTGGATCTAGCGATGGAGGAGAGGGTCGATGTGGTGGTGGGCACAGAGGCGGAGAAGTACATCAAGCTCCTCGCCACCCAACAGGATTATCTCTCGCGAGAGGTGCGGGCGCGAAATCTCCGTATTTGCCGCGCAAGCGAGGTCGAAGAGCCAGGCTACATGAAGGAGTGGAACGTAGACGGTGACCGCTTCAAGTTACTCGTGAAGCGCCTGCCTGCCTAACAAGGTTTTTTCTTCTTAGTCTTTCCGCGCCTGGCCATTTTTACGCCCTCGAGGCCGCTACCTCCTCAACATATCGGAGGACGGCTTTCTGGTACTTCACCACCAAGCGTTTTCGGGTGCGTCTGAGGCGCTTTATCTTGGTGTCAAACTTGCGGACCGACACGGCTGTTGCCGCCACAGGCGCTGCGGGGGCTCCCACGAGCAA
>JAGMBM010000178.1 GCA_023129675.1 Hadesarchaea archaeon
AACTCGTGGCTAAAATCACCCTCCTGTTTGCGGGCTGTGGAGCGATAGCTGGTGTCCTCTCGGGATTTCTACGAGGTTTGCCGGCAGGGCAGGGCAGCTTTGCGCTCCTTGCAATCTTTCTCTTACTCTTTTATGTTTCATATAAGCTGGCCCCCAACATTCTAAAATTCACCCCCGGTGAGTTCCCGGGTGGAAAGTGGACAGGGATGACCGCGTTCAAGAGAGGATTTATGGGGTTTTTAATCATGTGGTTAGTCCTGTGGATAATGACTTACAACATTCTAATTTCGTGAGGAACTGTCTCGATTTTTACCCATTCCAATTGCTGTTTTTATCTTCTCGCCACATACCTTGAGAGGGGGCTGGAAGATGGCCGAGCAAAAGCCGCTTGAGGGATTCGCTGCAAAAAGGATAAAAATTATTGCAGACCATCGCGAGGTCCCATCAGGCGTCGTGCACGAACTCACGCAGCTCGGCGTCGAGGTTGAAGCGCGCCAACTTAGCGTCGGCGATTTCATCCTCAGCGACCGAGTTGGCATCGAACGAAAATCCGTCGGCGATTTTTTGCAGTCGATCGTCGACAAACGGCTCCTAGATCAAGCCAAGCAGTTAGGCGAAACATTTGAGCGCCCGGTGCTCATCTTGGAGGGCAGGGATTTGTACTCGCGGAGGGCGATTCACCCGAATGCTATCCGCGGTGCACTTGCCGCGCTCGCTGTAGAGCTCAACATCCCGATATTGCCGACTCGGGACGAAAAAGAAACGGCGCTGATCCTCGTCGCTATCGCTAGGCGCGAACAGATGGATGAGGCCCGCGAGGTCGCGATACGTGGTGAACCCAAGGGTTTGACCCTACCCGAGCGGCAGCGATTTGTAGTTGAAGGACTGCCAGGCATATCGGCCGTGCTCGCAAAACGGTTGCTCGAATACTTCGGCACTGTTGAACGAGTGATGAGTGCCTCGGGAGAAGAATTGCAGCAGGTACACGGCATCGGACCGGAAAAAGCGAGGGTAATCAAACGAGTTTTGAGAGCGGGATATGAAGCTAAAGATTCTTGACCGCTTCTTTTGTCCGATCGATCGCTTTTTTAATGTTCTCTAGAGATGTCGCGTAACTAAATCTCACGTGGCCCTCACCATACGGACCAAACCCGCTCCCTTGCACCGCGGCAACGCCCGCCTCGCGCAGAAGGAATTCGCAAAGATTCAAGGATGAAACACCAAGTTCTTTAATGCTGGGGAACGCGTAGAAGGCGCCAGCAGGTTTTGTACATTCAAATCCTCCGATCGAGTTTAGCCCCTTGACGATTGTGTCTCGACGCTTTCGATATTCATCACGCATTTTTCCTACGGAATCCTGAGGACCAC
>JAGMBM010000179.1 GCA_023129675.1 Hadesarchaea archaeon
CTTGGATTTGGTCGTCCCGCCTTTTCGTTCACAACATCTAGAAAAACTTTAGTAACATGAGAGCGAAGCGGGAGTCGGGTACTTGGTACTTTTGGTACAACAGCAGAAATCCTCCTTTAACAAAAGAAGGTTTTTGTCTCCTGCCCGGCCCCCGCGCTCAAGCTATTAAGAACGCGCGTTCATGGGGCATGCTTCAGGAAAATCTTGTAAAAGATTCTCTGCAGGTGGCTCGGGAGAGGAAGGCTCCGCCCCGAAATCGACGCCCCTCCACTCTTTATCTCCTTCAAAATGGATTCAACATTTCCCTCGCAATTTAACCTCACGCTCGCCAAGCCCACCTCATCTGGAAAATGGGCGTCCGAGCCGGCTGTCGCGGGCAGACGATTTCGCTCGGCGAACCTACGCGCGAGGCGATTGCTCGGGAATAGCGCGCGGGAGTTGAAGGCCTCGATCGCATCGAACTTCGCTTTGTAGACGAGTGTGGGGTTTTTCCAGGGTACAAAGGGGTGGGCTGCGACCGCGATGCCTCCCAATTCTCTTATGAGCTTGACGGTTTCCCCCGCGGGCAGGCCCCGTGGGACGAGTTCGCTCACCCCCAGGCCGAGGATGTGCCCATCGGCGCTCGAGACCTCTATCCCGGGGATTACGAAGAATCCGTCGCGCGAGAGCTTTTTCGCCTCGGGATGCCCCCCGATGCTGTCGTGGTCTGTGATGGCGATGCCGTCCAGCCCTTTAGCCCGCGCCGCCTTCACGGCCTCCCCGACCGAACAAAAAGCATCGCGCGAGTGAGTGGTGTGCACGTGGAGGTCGAGGCGAAGCAACTATTCCACCCTCGCCCCGGGTTTCACGGATTTGTCGACGGTCAGCAGCGAGATCTTCCCCTCCTCGACCGCGGCGAGGAGCATGCCATCGGATTTTATTCCCATCAGCTTCGCGGGCTCGAGGTTGATGATGATCGCGACCTGTTTCCCGACGAGTTCTTCGGGCCGGTAATGCTCCGCGACCCCGGCAACGATCGTGCGGCGCTCCTTGGCGAGTTCCACCTCGAGCTTCAACAGCTTCTCCGACTTGGGAACTCGCTCCGCCTTCACAACGTTGCCGATGCGGATGTCCAGCTTGCTTAGGTCCTTGACCGAGACCAACTCATTTCCTCGCGAAGGGCTTTGAGCTTGGATCTTCTGGAAAAGGATTGTTGGTTCCCGTATCGAGTGTCCCGATTTGATATCGAATTTCTTGATCCCTTCCCAGCCGGTTATTTTTAGGTTCAGCTGCTCGGCGAGCTTATCACACACGGAGGGCATGAACGGCTGGAGGGCGATGCACAGCACCTTCACGAGGTTCACGCAGTTGAGGAGGCAGTCCGCCGCTTTTTTAGGATCGCTCTTTATCGCCTCCCAGGGTCTGCAAGACTGGAAGTACTCGTTCCCGCGCCCCGCGATCGCCATGATTTCCTCGAGCGCCTGGGTGACCTTTAGCTCCTCGAGTAATTTCTCTACTTTTTCGACCCGCTCGCGCAGTTCGGCTTCGAGCTTTTTGTCGATTTTTCCATCCGGCACCTTCCCGCCGAAGCGATCTCGGGTGAAGGTGAGCACCCGATGCACGAAGTTTCCGAAAACGTCCGCGAGTTCGTCGTTCAATCTAGTTCTCAAACCTTCCTCCGAAAAGGCACCGTCTTGGCCGAACGATATCTCGCGAATCAAGAAATATCTCAAAGCATCCACAGAATATGTTTTCGTGAGATGAGTGGGGTCGATTACCAGCCCCCTGCTTTTACTTAATTTCTCCCCCTTGTACGTAACAAAGCCGTGGATGAAAATCTTCTTGGGGAGTGGAAGACCGAGGGAGAGCAATACTGAGCTCCATATAACGCAATGATGCCAACTTATGTCTTTTCCTATCAAATGCACATCCACAGGCCAGAAATTCTGGAATTTATCGGTGGGGTAATCTATCGTGGTTAAATAATTGCTTAATGCATCTACCCACACGTAAAGTACGTGCTTTTTATCTATCGGTAGCTGGATCCCCCAGTCAAAATCCGTCCTCGAAATGCAGAGATCTTTCAACGGTTCCCTCAGCCTATTTATAATTTCGTTTTTCCTGCTTTCCGGTTGGATGAAATCCGGGTTTCTCTCAATGGAGTCTAAAATTTTGTTTCTGTATTTGCTCATCCGAAAGAAATATGACTCTTCTTCTACCCGCTCGACTCTTTTCTTGTGGACGGGACACTTCCCATCCACTAGCTCCTCTTCAGAATAAAAAGTCTCACATTCGGTACAGTACGGACCTTCATAAAACCCCTTATAAATATCGCCGGCTTGATGAAGTTTCTTAAAAATGAGTTGAACAACTTTTAGGTGTCGCTCCTCCGAGGTTCTGATGAAATCATCGTAAGAAATTTTCAGCTCGTCACACAATTTCCTAAATTTACCTGACATAAAATCTACGAACTCTTTTGGCTGTTTCCCTGCCTTTTCGGCGGACCTTTGTATTTTTAAACCGTGTTCATCCGTTCCGGTGCTAAAATGTACCTCAAATCCTTGAAGCCTTTTGAACCTAGCGATAACATCTGCGCAGACCTTTTCGTACGCGTGGCCCAGGTGGGGTATGGTTGAAGGGTAGTCGATTGCGGTTGAAATAAAAAATGTCTTCATGCGACTCCCCCAGGCTGACCACCAAATATCTTATTCGCCATGTTCCCACCTTTCCTCCTTTGGGCAGCGGCGATTTAAATTTAAAAGGTCAGCCGAGAAGCTTAGATCTCCCAGCCAAATATAGCCAAATCAAAATCTGTGATAATACCCACTAATCTTCCTTCTTTGTTGACAACTGGAACCCTTCTCAACCTTTTGT
>JAGMBM010000018.1 GCA_023129675.1 Hadesarchaea archaeon
TTCTTGATGTCCTCGGCGCTATCCGTCAGAAAAATCGCCGTCTCTGGCTTGCTGCTCGACATCTTCTCGCCCTTCAGGCCAGGTAAGAGGCGGTGGTAAGTGGAGGAGGGAAGCACGAAGCCGAACCCCCGCTGGAAACGAGCCGCAACGTCCCTTGCTAGCCTGAGATGGGGGTCCTGATCGATGCCCACGGGTACGACGGTCGGGCGCGGCCCTCCAAACTCCTTCAGCTGAGGGTGAAGGATATCCGCGACATCGATCATCGGGTAAAAAATGTGGGAGATATTCGACTCACCCGCAAAGCCGTAGATCGCGCGCATCTCGCTGAAGTTCACTCGCTTGGCAAGGATGAAAGCGAGGTGGCGAATGACATCGCTGCGAGATTGGAAGTAGACACGACAGCGTCCCACATCCAGCCCGAGCGCGTGGTAGTTGGCGAGATATTCCTCTGCGGCTAGCTTCTTCGACTTCTCAAAAGGGACGCCGCGCGCTGAATAGGCCTCGAGATCCGCAACACATAGATAGATGTCTGCACCCCGCCGCTGATACCACGTCAGCTGGTCGATGACTATCTTGTGGCCCACGTGCATTCGGCCGCTTGGCATGAGACCCGTCATCACCGCAAAGGGATCGCCCCGCCGCATGGCATCGAGCACCCGCCCAAAGTCACGGTGACCGAAGACAACCTTGCGGCGCATGAGGTAGTGCAGCTCGGGTATCCGCGCGAGTAATTTCTCAAAGGGTTCGATACCGAACTCGTGCATCAAGCGGGTATAATCTTCAGGTACCTTCGCGCCCCAGGGGTCGATTCGAATCGGCATTTCAAGGCCTCTCACGGGTCAATGCGTAATAGGTGACGTCTCCCTCATCATCTACTATTGCCCACAAAATCGCTTTCCTTACGCTGTGTGCAAGCCTCACCGCCCGAGCCAACTCCGTCGGCGTGAGCTTTATTCCCTCTGGCACCGCGTGCACCAAGAACTTCGAGTGCGCCTCCCCCGGCTTTTCGCCTCGCTCGTAAACGCGGAAGTGCGCCCCGAACTTCAAGCCAGTCTTGATAATGTAGCCGCGCGAGCGAAGGTCGGCATACACTGAATACTTGAGCATCACCTCAGGGTCACCCACGGTAAATTTATCCGAGAGGTCCTTGAATTTCAACTTCTTTCCGTCCTCACCTACCACGTGGATCTTCCCCCCTTC
>JAGMBM010000180.1 GCA_023129675.1 Hadesarchaea archaeon
TAAAATTGAAAGCACGCGATACGCCGCGAGCTTCGCGCAGAGCACTTTACTAGCGCTCCAGCACTCGACCGCGGATGAGTTCGGCGGCTTTGAATACCAGCTCAGCGCTTTTGGATTTGAGCTAAACGTGCCGGTGATTGGGGAATCGACAAAACGTGACCTACGCTACAAAACGCTCGCTCAGCTCTTAGTTGAGGATGCTTTGCTTAACCTGCACGTCGAGGCCGGGGGGATTGAACTTGAAATGCTTAGGCCGAATCAAAGCATGGAAAGTCGGCTTCGAGGGTTCCTAAAAGAAGTGCTTGATAAACTCATCGGCGGGCGCTTTGGGTACCGCCTGACGGTGAAAACTTTACCGATGGAGTTAGATTTTTCCCGAGTTTACTTCGAAACCGAAATCAAAAATTTTGACGATATGGCGCAGCAGAAGCTTTGCTCCGAAACAATCATCTCAACCCTGCCTATCTCACAGGAAGAGCTTGCACGACTAATTCAGGGGGTGCTCGGCATCTCTACCTCAGAACTCGAACCCGATATCGCCGTTGAGATAACTCTGGAGCTGTGGTCGCCGTGAAGGAGCGTGGTTTTATGCCGTTCAGCGCGGCAGGCATCGTCATCGTGATGCTCGTCGTGGCCATGCTGGGGCATGCTACTTGGTCGCGGTATCAACGCTCGCTGAATGTCGTGGAGGACGCCTCAAGTTCGGCGCTTCTAACAATCGCTATGAGCGTTCAAAACGACCTGCGGGCTGCGGCGCGGTATGCCGTTTACCGTGCCCTCTGGGAAGTGAGCAAAAACGCGGACAATTACGGGAGCGATGGGGCAAGGGAGTTGGCTATCGAAAGCCTCGCGGCAGGATATTTTGCGGAGCGGATGTCTGCGCTGCCAACCGTGTACAAACAGCACGACGCGCGCATAGAGCTCGAGCTTGAAACCTCGAGTGGTCGCCCGGCTTTTGATCTGCTGGAGGGTGATGGCGGATACGCATGGGCGACCGCCAAATTGCCGAGTCAAGCCCGCGTGAGGGTCAGCTCTTGGGACAACAGCTTGGTGCTCGAGCTCTCCTGCGAGAACCTCGAGGTGTTCATCGATTCCCGGTACTTCCTGCTCCAACGGCGGATGCGGGAGTTCATCGATGGCCTCGGCAGCGTCGGCACGAAGTGGGCGGTAATGGAGTACACCGCGGCTTGGGCTGGAGCGTGGTTGCTGGAAAAAGTCACGATGAGCGCCTCCCGCAGCAAGGCATTCTTCGAGCTGGCTTGGGCGGAGCACGAACTCGACATTTTTGGATCCGCAGACCATGTGGCAACCGTGGGCGGGTTGATCGATACGACCGCTGGCACGGGCGAAACGAGCGAGGATATCCTCTCCAATCTCTCCAACACCACCGTGGTCGTCACGCCCCTGAGGACCGCCGACGTGGAGGCTATGGGTGAGTATGTTGACCGAGCTCTTGAAGCGCTCGCCGAGGCCTCCACCACGCTCATGGAAGCGAAGGAACATGTCCGGCGCGGAAGCGATGCCCTTACCCAAAAACCTGAGAACATGAATAACATTGGCCCGGCGCTTGAAAATGTGCAGGCCGCGCTCGGGGATGCCATCGGAAGCGTCACCTGGGCTCGAAATCACGTGTCGGAGGCCGACCAACAGTTCGAACAACTCATCGATTTCATCGCGCGCTCGGCGGGTCAAAATATGATAATGGGGGCACTGCACGAGAGCCTCGTGGAACGAATGAGGGGGGATTACCCATCACCCCGGGAGCAGGTCACGTGGGGGGTCAAGGGGACCTTAGCAAAACTCGATAATCTCGAGATAATCATTAGCACCCTTGCACGAGGGGTGGGTGCCGACAACACCATCGCTGAGCTCGAAGACTTGACGGATTTACTCAATGAAATTACCTCGTCCGTCCAAGGATTGCTCGCCGAACCTGCTCCAAAACGCTGGGTTGAGTATACTAGCTACGCTGAACCCGGCAGCTACGAGGGAGAACCGCC
>JAGMBM010000181.1 GCA_023129675.1 Hadesarchaea archaeon
CGCGATTATCGGGATGGGATTAGGTGCGGTCACCACCCTTCCAGGGGGTGAACCTTACATCAATTTCTTGACCCCAGGAATCGTTGGGATGGCAATCCTCTTCGGCGCAACGATGTCGGGCATCTCGGTGCTATGGGATAAGCAGTTCGGGTTCATGAAAGAGATTCTCGTCGCCCCAGTTTCGCGGATATCCATCATGCTCGGCAAGGTCTTCGGGGGGACAACAACCTCAATCATCCAAGGATTGCTGCTCCTTCTGGTTGCGGGGTTAATTGGGGCGAAGATGCCCGGGTTCGCTGGGTTCCTCTTGGTTTTACTTTTTATGATCATTCTAGCGATCGGCTTTGTCAGTCTAGGGCTGGCGATCGCTTCGAGAATAGAAGATCCAATCGCGTTCCCGCTCGTGGTAAACTTCCTCATCATGCCTCTTTTTTTCACATCGGGGGCCATTTTTCCCCTCAGCACCGCGCCAGGGTGGCTGAAGTCAATCGCTCACATCAATCCGGTGACGTATGGGGTCGACGGCTTGAGAGGGGCCATTGGAGTATCCGGATACCCCGAGTTCCCGCTATGGCTCGACTTCGCCGTTTTGGCAATTTTCTCGTTGGCCATGATTCTGTTGGGAGCATATTTGTTCAAAAAGATGAAAGCATAAAAATTTGGAAGCGATGATTTCAGACTAGTCCGCTGCCCGCTTGTGCAGCGTTTGCCCCCCACTATCCTCGAATCTTCACTAGCTCCTATTGCCCGAGCAAGATAAGCAAGGCCGAGGCCGCCATCGAAAGGATGAAGAGGAGAATGATGAACAACGCCAAGAGTGTTCTCGTTCTCTCTTTCATCACATTCACCCCAAGATCTCGCGGCTCCCCGAACTGAAATTTATATGCGGTACAGATATAACACATTTGTGCAAAATCGAAAGTTCATCAAAGGGTGAAGTTGTGGAAATTAAGGGATATGTGGAGTACAAAAGTAGAGAATTTTGCAATGATGTGAAATGTCCAGTTCAGCTGG
>JAGMBM010000182.1 GCA_023129675.1 Hadesarchaea archaeon
ATCCGTGCAGGATCGCCGGGGGCAAGGTTCAAACAAAGGAATAGGAAGAAAGTTAAAACAAGTAATAAGGGTGGGATAATCATTAACCTTCTTATCACAAACCTTACCATGCCCATTCTGCGCCCCCCCGACATCTGATGGGGGAACTTCTGTTAATAATTTACCGACTACAAGCAAAGAGTTAACAATTTTTTGTTCAACATGACAAAATTCGCCGCTGGCTAAACGTTCAAAAAAGGGAAATACAACCGGCATGCATTATCTACGTTTTATCATCAAGACCGCGCCGAGGATCACCACGATGACGACGACCGCCGCCACCGGATAAACTATTGGGAACCCTGCTGCAGCCTTTGCCGTCACCGTGCATGTGGCGGTATCGCTCTTCGCTGGATCGCTCATCGGGGTCGCGGTCACGGTTATCTCCGTCGAATCACCCTCAGCGGCATCGCTCGGGATGGCGACGGTTAACGTGACCGTCCGGCTCGCCCCACTTTCAACGTTTGCCAGGGAGTTTTGCGAAAGAGTTAGGCCCCAGCCAGCGTCATCATCAACCGTCAGGTCATAGGTGTCTTCGGCCTCGCCCGTGTTCTTGACCGTGACGGTAAAGGTGAGCGTTTCCCCGGGCGAACCGGAGTCGGAGGACGGCGAGATCGACACCTGCTTTTCCGGCTCTGCAACTAGCATAAACTCGGCAGAATCTGACCCTCTCGTTCCAGATGCTACGGCGGTGAAGACATCCCTCGTGAGCTCTTCCACCCCAGGTGACGTCACGGTTATCCTAACTTCAGCGTTTTCTTCGCTAAGCAATGTGATTTCTTCACGCTCGAGCTCAACCTGCCAGCCTAGTTCGCTGGTAACCTCAATTCTGTAACTATCTGCTTCCGTACCTTCATTCTTAATCGTCAGGGCAAAGACCCCTTCTTCCCCGCCTACGAGTGACTGCGACCATGGTTCCACACCTGCTGAAAATGCATATGGCGCATACCAAACTGGGTGGTCCACGAGGTAAACGCGCGGCTCCCAAGCCCAGCGGCTGTACAGTTCGTAATCGGTTATCTGGTCATCCTGTGACTCGATGCTAGCACCTATGGCCTCGAGGATCGGATTTGTAAATAAGGGCTTGGCATAGCCTCCGTAGTCGGCCTGCTCACCTAATAATAGGCCTCCGCCTGCGTGCACCCAATCCTTGATTGCTGTGATCTCGTCGGACTTGAGAGCCCGCTCAGGGGTAAAGAGTATGAACACACTGTATGGCGCTAAACGCTCGGGGGTTATCCCGTTGCTGAAGGCGTGGACGGTATAGCCCTGCGCTCGTAAGTATTCGAGCCACGCGGCCATACGCTCTCCGTTGTGGAAAGCTAGTTTTGTAGGGGTCCAGAAGAAAAGCACCTTGTGCTGCGCCGGGTCCTCATAGTGCACCAGCCAACCGACCATGCGGGGCCCGAGATCCTTCAGTTTCAAAGTTTCGAGGACGAAGTGATTGGATGGCGCGCTTCGGAAGCTGGCAGCAGGACCATAGACTATGACTCGACCATCTTCCACCTCCTGGGCTGCCGCTGCAATTGGATATTCG
>JAGMBM010000183.1 GCA_023129675.1 Hadesarchaea archaeon
TAGCTACGTTGTCGAGTTGTTCTGCCAACCTCGCTAGATCTCCCCTGAACGTAGGTAAAAATGCTCCCTTGCCGAGATCGCACATGAACTTTCGCCTCCCCTCATCGGCTTTCGTCTCAAGCTCGGTAACCTGCCTACCCAGAGCCTGTGCTTTTTTCATGTCACGCTCGGAGAAAAGCGCGATGATCATCTCCTCAAATTTTTTCACGGTGGCCACGACGCTCTTTGCGTTTTTCCGCAGGATATCGAGTGCTTCCCTTTCCTTTCCCCCACCAATTGACGAGATCCCGATCATCAGAATTTCCCTCAAACTTTCACCTTCCTACGGTATATCAACGCGTCGTTTAAAAACCTCATCGTCTGGGTCTCCGGACCAACTTCGAGCCGCACACCTCGCATCGGGGAGCCGGCGGCGGATATCTGCGGTCGCATGCGGGGCACACCATCTCCCACCGCAACACCTCCTTTATCCCCGGCATGGCGATGCGTTGGTAAGGGAGGCCGAACAAACTCGCCAGATTTTGGATGGCGTAATCATCAGTTACGAGTTCCGGTTCATCGCCAGCCCGCTTGAGGTCCAGCGCAAGTGCGAGCAGCTTGACATCCACGGCTGAAACTACGTCTCCGGTTTGGGTGGCCTCCCTCCTGATTTCGTTCAGGGCCTCTCTCGAAGGGCTGACAACCTTTACCTTTCCCGCAGCCACCGCCGTCTCGAGTTCGAGCTTCGAGCACAGGTCGCGGGCCTCCTCCAGCACCTCTTGCACGGTGACCTGTTCAGCTTTGGCCAGCCCAGGTACGAACCCCGCAATCACGGCGGAGGTATCCAAAACATAGACCTTCCGTGGCACCTACAGCTTCTCCCTGACCTTGCGGTAGAACTCACCCCACCTGAAGAAACGTGCTGGCTTTTCGGAACGATAGAACGTAGCTTTTTCTCCAGGCTCGAGTTTGGCTGCAACTTGGCCGTCCACGATTATGGATGCTTTGCGTTCTGGTCTGGTGAGTTCTATCTCGATACGGCTGTCGATGGGTACCACCAACGGGTTAGGTTTGGGGTGGGATGGGCATATGGGCACTATTACAAAGACCTTGAGGCGCGGGTCGACCACAGGGCCACCAGCGGCCAAGGCGTAGGCGGTGCTTCCAGTAGGGGTCGCCACGATGACGCCGTCCCCTCGTACGTCCAAAGCTACCTTGCCGTCGACGGATACCTTCAACGTGAGGGTCCTCCCAGCTTGGG
>JAGMBM010000184.1 GCA_023129675.1 Hadesarchaea archaeon
CTAACCTTTCTCGCTCGACGATTGGAAGCCCCCCCGTGACCAGCATTCGAAGCGCCCGCTGAGCTTCATTTGGCTTGACATCTGCCAAAAATCCTCTTCCCCCGAGATTTATACCGAGCATCGGAGTTTCCGGTGCTTGTTGTTGAGCGAATAAAACTGTCCCATCACCGCCTATCGTGACGATGGCATCCGCCCTTCGGAGTGCCCGCGCCTCCACTCCACGTTTGCGAAGCTTCTTGGCGAGCCCCCGCTCGAGCAGAATCTCCTCCTTGGCTAAGAGCTTCAGCACCTTTCGCGCGACCTTCAAGGCCCTCGGGATTTCTAGGCGGGCGACGATTCCTATCCGCAAGTTTTCACCAGTTCAAGTTTTTCCTCTGAGGATTTAACCTTAAGGGCGCAGATTTTTAAGCACACACTCAAAAAACACTCAAGAGGTGTTTTAGTGGCGAGAGAGATGACTGAGATAGGCAAGCTCAAGGAGGGGCGCTTTGTAGTCATCGACGACGAGCCCTGCCGCATCGTGGGTTTCTCCACCTCAGCACCCGGAAAGCATGGGCACGCGAAGGCAAAGGTCGACGCGATAGGCATTTTCGACTCTCAAAAACGGAGCATCGTTCGCCCTACCAGTGCCAAGGTAGAGGTGCCAATGATCGAGCGGGGCAGCGCCCAAGTGCTTGCGATCATAGCGAACAACGCCCAGCTCATGGATTTGACGACCTATGAGACATTTGAGCTTCCTATTCCCATGACCCTACGCGGTGAGGTTCGCGAGGGTGTAGAGGTCGAGTACATTCAGGCGTTAGGTCGAAGGAAAATTGAGCGAGTAAAAGGTTAAAAATATTAAAAAAAGAGGAAAAAGTAAAAAATCAGAAAGGAGTTAGACGTCAATTCCTCTTAGAGTCTTCCTTCCATTCCCTTTTGCTCTCTCTTTAGCTCTCTTGCACCTTCGCTGTATCAATGCGTCCAGTTCCTTGAAGAAATCTCCGCTTGCTCTCATTCCTTTAATCAAACCCCTTACAGCGGACTTTACGATATAAGCCATTCATACACCTCCAATTTCTGGTTTAGTTTGAATTTTTGATGTATTTAAACGTAGATATATGGGTACTAATAATGCTAGAAACGCTCTCTTTAGGGCGCTACTTTCACACACTTGAGTGAAAAAGCGGCGACGACCTTAACTTACGACGACAACCAGCCGCAGGTCATCTGTCGAAACAGTCTTGCGCCCAGCTGCTTTCGCGGACTTGACCGCACCCTTCGCTATCTCGACCACAATCTTGTTGACCACCTCTGCAACATCGCCCGATACGCGGGCTGCGCCTGCGTTCTTAAAGAGCCTTATAACCGTCGCTTTCGGCAACTTTACTGCCATCATTTTCACCTCCTCGATTTTCACGGGGTTGAAACTCAGGAATAAGGGGTTCTGATGGTCTATAAAATGCTTCATCGGCGCCGCTTTGACTTTTTAACAAGTCGTCTGAGTTCTTCTGCGGGCATTTCGTAGCTATGCTCGAGCGTGGGGAACCTACCTGCTTTGACATCTCGCTTGAAACTTGTGAGCGCGTTTGCAATCGTGCCCTCGAGCTTCGCGTATCGCTTGACGAACTTCGGCACGCGCTGCCCAGAGAGCCCCAGCAGGTCATGCAAAACCAACACCTGCCCATCGCAATAGGGCCCCGCGCCGATGCCGATCGTCGGTACCTCGACGCTCTCGGTGATGAATTTTGCCAGTTGCCATGGAATGCACTCGAGCACGAGGCTGAAGACGCCAGCCCGCTCCAGTTCTTTCGCATCCTCAAGGATCATGCGCGCGGTCGCCTCGCTCTTTCCTCGGACCTTGAAGCCACCAAATTGATGGATCCATTGAGGCGTCAAACCGACATGTCCCATTACCGGGATCCCCACCATCAGGATCGCCTCGATCTTGTCGAGGACGCTTCGGCCACCTTCAACCTTCACGGCCTCCGCGCCCCCCTCCTTGAGGAAGCGTCCCGCGTTGCGCACGGCATCCTCGACGCTGGCTTGGTAGGAGAGAAATGGCATATCACCTATTACAAAAGCTCGCCTCGCCGCCCGCGCCACGGCCTTGGTGTGGTGGAGCATCTCCTCCATCGTCACCGCGAGGGTGTTCGGGTAGCCTAGGACGACGTTGCTTAGCGAGTCGCCAACCAAGATCGCATCTATCCCCACTTCGTCGATCATCCGCGCGGTGGGGTAATCATAGGCCGCGAGCATCGCTATCCGCTCGCCTCGCGCCTTCATCTCGCGCAGGATAGCAGTCGTGACCTTGGTTTTCTCCATCGCCATTCCTCACAACGTGAATTATGTAAATGTAATCGGTTTTGTTATTTAACCCATCCAGTAAAGCGTACGTACTTCTATGTGACTTAATGTGCCGTATGCTGTGAAAATCCTGCACGAGAAGCTGAAGTCCGGATCGCTGCCACGACTTCACGTGCGGCACGGTTTACGTCTTTTGCTTTGGTAATCGCACTACCGACGATAATTATCGATGCACCGCGCCTGACCAGTTCGGGTGCTGTTTTGACAGTTATACCACCTGCCACGGCTATTGTTGTCCTAACCGATTCGACCACGGCTTGGAGTTGCTCAATTGGGTCAATTCCGAGCTTCTGCTGGTCTATTCCAACGTGTACACCTAAATAATCAGCCCCGAGCTTTTCGACTTGCGTAGCCCTCGCGCGAAGATCATGGACTGCTAATAGGTCAACGAGCACCTTGACGTTACACTTCCGGGCAGCTTTGACCGCTTCAGATATCGTGGCATCGGCTGCAGCTCCAAGCACGCACACCACATCTGCCCCCGCCTTTGCTGCCAACTCGACCTCAAGGGCGCCGACATCCATTGTCTTCATGTCTGCAACGATTGTCTTATCGGGGAAAGCTCGCCTTAGTTGTCTGACTACTTCGAGCCCTGCCGCCTTGATCAAAGGAGTGCCAGCCTCCACCCACTCAACGCCGCCCTTAACCGCTAGTTTGGCTATCTCTATCGCTTGCTCGATCTCTACAATATCCAGTGCAACTTGGACGACAGGTTTCAGGTCCCTCACCCATATGTAAAATGTTCCAGATGTTCTATTATAAACTTGAATATTGCCCCCAAGTTGCTCGGGTTGGATCGGTGGGGCAGAAAAGGCGGGTTTTCAAAGGGACAACATACGTTACTAATTATGGATTAGCCCTTCAGCCCGAGCTTCGCTGGTAAATACTCTTTAACCACATAGTTCAAGCCATATTTGGAGAAAGCCTGCTGCTCCGCCTTTTTCCCGAGCTCAAGCATTTTCTTTATCTCCCCCTGCCAGAATTCGGTGTTATAGCGCGGGTCCTTCTGGAGTTGCTTCAGGCGGTTGACATCGAGCTCCCGGAGTTTGTCCGTCGGCAGCTCGTAGTCGACGATGTCGCTCGCGGTGACCCCTATGAACTGCGCGTCGGGCACCGCCAGCTCGTGGTTGATGTAGGCGAGCTTAGCGCTCCCGGAGATGATGACCATGGCGATGTGGAAGCCGAACGGGTCACCATCGCAGAAGAGATGAATGGGCAGCCCCAGCTCCTCGTGGGCTCGCTTTAAGAATCGTCGCGTTGCGCGCGCAGCCTGTCCCTTGAGCCCAACGATGAGCGCGTCGAACTTTTTCCATGCCCTCTCCTGCACGAGGCGGTGGTACATGCCCATGGTTTCGATTGCGATCACGCGCTTTGCCTTGCACCGGGCGAACTCGACATCATCTATGGTGGGTGGGATGGTGTACCCCCCTCGCCCCGCCTTCGTCGCGTCGATGACCACATCCTCCTCGTTGACCACGAGCCGGCCGTAGACCGCAGCTCCGTCCTCCTCGGGCGTCAGACCCAAGTCCTCGCGCTTCAGCCCAAAGGCGACCTCGAGGTCCTCTATGATGGCGTCGGACTCCCCTTGCTCGTGGAAGGGCCCCGCGTCCCAGCCCTCGGCGGTGTAGTACATCTCCCGGAGGGTCGCGAACGTTTTACTCTTGATGAGCTCCTTGGAGAAATCGGCGGC